>WFYB01000061.1 GCA_015490315.1 Sulfurovum sp.
CTGTGCCAAAAGAGGCTTTTTATGACAATCTGACAGATTTAACGGATAGACTAATATTTATTTGTTATAATATCTTCATTATTTAATATGAAATTAGGACAGAGAGTGAAGATAAGCATCATCATTATTGCCATACTATTTATCTATGGGGCATTTTCGACCATATTTCATGATACTGTATTGGTAGGCAACATCGGTCACCTTGTAGGCAGTACCAATCTGCAACTTTTCGGATATTTTGCCTATCTCAATATCTTTTTGCTTTTTATTCCGCTGTTCAAACTCTATACAGATCCAAGTGTACGTAAAAAACTTGATTTCTATCTCGGATGGATTTTGCTCTTCATCGGTGCAGTGCTTTTCGAGTCGTTGGTGTTTGAGCCCAAAGAGGTCGGATTTATCGGCAGGGAGATCGTCTCATTTCTACAACCGATGATTGGTAAAGCAGGGCTTTGGTTGCTTTGGCTGATGGTAATGTCGCTCTCTGCGGTCTTTATCTTCGAAGATGGCATCAGGGTACCGGAGTTAAATATGGGAGGATTCTCTCTTGCTCCTGTCGGTCGTTTTTTCTCCTCTCTTTATACAGGGGTCAGAAAGTTTGGCAAAAAGTTGTTACAAAATCCCTTTGCCTCTCCCGCACTTGAAGATGAGATGATGCCGGTACTCGAAGCGGAGGAGAAACCGAAAGTTACACGTAAACGAACCAGAGCACCTAAAAAAGCTGCCAGAAAAGAACTTCCCAAACGGGAAGAGAGTATAGAGGTTGATCTCTCAGAAGAGGTAAGCACCCCGATGAGCAATGAGGTATTGGAGTCTGAACATGCCTACGAAGAGAGTCTGAAGCCCAAAAGAGCGTCTGTATCCGGGCAGAAAGCAAAAGCTGCAAGCACTTCGGGTGTACAAATCGTAGAGGAGCTCGAAGAGAACTCCAAACTGCTTGAACAGATAGACAAGGGCACCGTAGCAAAACCCAAAAACTTCAAACTCCCCAAACTCGACTTCCTGCAGAAAGCACCCAAAGTGACCAAAAAGGTCAACGAAGCAGAGATCGACAGGAAGATCGAAGAGCTGCTGGCGAAGCTCTCTCAGTTCAGGGTCGAAGGGGATGTAGTACGTACCTACAGCGGACCGCTGGTAACGACCTTCGAGTTCAAGCCAGCACCCAATGTCAAGGTCTCCAAGATACTTGGTCTTCAGGACGATCTCGCAATGGCACTGAGTGCAGAGACGATCCGTATTCAGGCACCTATTCCGGGGCGTGATGTGGTGGGTATCGAGATCCCCAATGAGAGTATTGAGACGATCTATCTTCGAGAGATACTTGAGAGTGATATCTTCAAAAACTCCTCATCTCCACTCACAGTCGCTCTGGGCAAGGATATCGTGGGCAAACCTTTTATCACCGATATCAAGAAGCTGCCGCATCTGCTCATCGCCGGTACCACAGGATCGGGGAAATCGGTCGGTATCAATGCGATGATCCTTTCCTTACTCTATCGCAACGATCCTGATCAGTTGAAGCTGATGCTTATCGACCCGAAGATGCTGGAGTTTGCCAGCTATGAAGATATCCCGCATCTGATCACTCCGGTGATCACAGAGCCTGCCAAAGCGATCGCAGCACTTGCCAATATGGTAGGGGAGATGGAGCGGCGCTACAAACTGATGGCAGAAGCGCGTACCAAAAATATCGAGAACTACAATGAAAAGGTCAAAAAAACGGGTACCGAACCCTTTCCATACATAGTGGTGATCATAGACGAGCTTGCTGATCTGATGATGAACGGAGGCAAAGAGGTGGAACTCTCTATCGCAAGATTGGCACAGAAATCCAGAGCCTGTGGTATCCACCTGATCGTCGCAACCCAGAGACCGAGTGTCGATGTGGTCACAGGACTGATCAAAGCCAATCTCCCATCACGTCTGAGCTACCGTGTCGGACAGCGTATCGACTCCAAGGTCATCCTTGACCAGATGGGTGCAGAGAGCCTGCTTGGGCGTGGTGATGGGCTCTTTACGCCTCCGGGAGCCACCGGACTGGTGCGTATCCATGCGCCATGGAACTCCGAAGAGGAGATCGAAGAGGTCGTCGAGTTCCTCAAGGCACAGCGGGCACCGGAATATGATGAGAGTTATCTGAGCACAGGCGGTAGTGCAGGCAGCGGTAATAGCGAAGAGGGCGATATCGTCCTCGATCCGCTCTTTGAAGAGGCGAAAGAGATCGTGCTTACAGACAAAAAGACATCGATCTCCTACCTGCAGCGCAAACTGCAGATCGGATACAACCGCTCTGCCAATATCATCGAACAGCTTGAAGCGATGGGTGTCCTCTCCGCTCCCAATGCCAAAGGAAACAGAGAAATTTTGTAACACAACCCCTCTCTTTCTACTTCCAGCTGTATCGGAATGTTACAACCAGCTTATCTCTTTTATATCTCAGGCTTATTCAAACAGAGTTAAACGGCTTTTTTGTTAGTATAACTACACAAATTATACAGTAGGAGACCACTATGGCCTTAGTAGAAGAATACAAAGCGCACACCGAAGAGCGTGCGAAACTTGGCGTACCGCCACTCCCTTTGAATGCAAAGCAGGTTGCAGAGCTTGTTGAACTGCTCAAAGCGGATAAAGTAGAAGAAGCGGATTATCTGTTGGATCTGCTTAAGAACCATGTGCCAGCAGGTGTGGATGATGCTGCCTATGTCAAAGCGGCATTTTTGAATGATATCGTGCAGGGCAATGCCAAATCACCGGTGATCACACCGCTTGATGCTGTCAAGATCCTCGGTATGATGCTGGGTGGATACAATGTCGGTCCACTGATAGAAGCGCTCAAGAGTGATGACAAAGAGATCGCTCAAGCAGCAGCCGATGAGCTGAAAAACACCATCCTTGTCTATGCAGACTTTGAAACAGTCAAAAAGCTGATGGAAGAGGGCAATCCGTATGCCAAAGAGGTGATCGAATCATGGGCAAATGCCGAGTGGTTCTACAACAAAGAGCCTCTGGCAGAAGAGATCACCGTGACTGTCTACAAAGTACCGGGTGAGACCAACACAGATGATCTCTCACCGGCATCTGAAGCATTCACACGTGCGGATATTCCTCTGCATGCACAGTCTTTCCTTCAGTCAAGAATGGAGAAGCCGCTTGAGACAATGGCGGAACTCAAGAAAAAAGGACATCCACTTGCTTATGTCGGTGATGTTGTCGGTACCGGATCTTCAAGAAAATCAGGGATCAACTCGGTACAGTGGCACATGGGTCATGATATTCCGGGTATCCCCAACAAAAGAACAGGCGGTGTGGTCATCGGCTCTATCATCGCGCCGATCTTCTTTAACACTGCGGAAGATTCAGGATGTCTGCCTATCCAGGCACCTGTAGACAAGCTTGAGACCGGTGATGTGATCACCATCAAGCCTTATGAGGGTGTGATCGAAAAAGAGGGTGAGGTTGTCTCTACATTTGAACTCTCTCCAAACACACTTCCAGATGAGATGAGAGCGGGTGGACGTATCCCTCTGATCATCGGTAAGGGACTGACTGCAAAAGCGCGAGAAGCACTCGGTATGGATGCGGGCGATATCTTTATGAAGCCTTCACAGCCTGAAGATGACGGTAAAGGCTACACACTGGCACAGAAGATGGTCGGTAAAGCGTGCGGTATGGAGGGTGTCAAACCGGGTGTCTACTGTGAGCCTGTCTGTACGACTGTCGGTTCTCAGGATACCACAGGGCCAATGACAAGAGATGAGATCAAAGAGCTTGCGGCACTCAGCTTCGGTGCAGATTTCGTACTCCAGTCATTCTGTCATACAGCAGCCTATCCAAAACCTGCAGATATTGAACTACAGCATACACTACCGAAGTTCTGGACAGAGAGAAAAGGGTTTATCCTCAGACCGGGTGACGGTGTTATCCACAGCTGGCTCAACCGTATGTGTCTGCCAGATACTGTTGGTACAGGTGGTGACTCTCATACACGTTTCCCTATCGGTATCAGCTTCCCGGCAGGTTCAGGGCTTGTAGCGTTTGCAGCGGTTACAGGCATGATGCCACTTACTATGCCAGAGTCTGTTCTGGTCAAGTTCAAAGGTGAAATGCAGCCTGGTATCACACTGCGTGACCTTGTCAATGCCATTCCTTACCAAGCGATTAAAGATGGCCTGCTAACCGTTGAGAAGAAAGGCAAGAAAAACATCTTTGCAGGGCGTATCCTTGAGATCGAAGGGCTTGAGCAGCTTAAGTGTGAGCAGGCATTTGAGCTCTCTGATGCCTCTGCTGAGCGTTCTGCTGCGGCATGTACGGTCAAGCTGGACAAAGAACCTATCATTGAGTACCTTGAGTCAAATATCGTCTTGATCGAAGAGCTTATAGAGCAAGGATATGAAGACAAAGAGACACTCAAAAGACGTGCAGACAAGATGAGAGAGTGGATCAAGAACCCTGAGCTTCTCGAGCGTGACGAAGATGCTGAGTATGCAGCGGTCATCGAGATCGATCTCAATGAGATTACTGAGCCGATCCTTGCATGTCCGAACGATCCGGATGATGTAGCGACACTCTCTGAAGTACTTGCAGATCCAAACCGTCCGACTGAGAAGATTGATGAAGTCTTTGTCGGTTCATGTATGACCAATATTGGACTCTTCAGAGCTCTGGGAGAAGTACTCAAAGGTGAGGGTGCTGTCAAATCCAAGCTTTGGGTTGTGCCTCCGACCAAAATGGATGAGAAAGAACTGATCGAAGAGGGCTACTATGCGATCTTCGGTGCAGCAGGTGCGAGAACAGAGGTACCGGGATGTTCTCTCTGTATGGGTAACCAGGCACGTGTGGCTGACAATGCGATTGTCTTCTCTACCTCTACAAGAAACTTCGACAACCGTCTTGGTAAAGGCGCACAGGTATATCTGGGCTCTGCAGAGGTTGCAGCGGTTGCGGCACTCCTTGGACGTCTTCCGACAAAAGAGGAGTATCTTGAGATCGTCAACAAGAAGATCACACCTGAGAACAGAGACAGTGTCTACAAATATCTCAACTTCAATCAGGTTTCAAAAGAGCAGCTTGAAGCGATGGTGGAGTAATCCGCTGTCGTCAGAAGCCGCATCTTTGCGGCTCTTCTATTTTATGATTTCCACTTTCAATCAAAAAAAATAATCAACTCTTTTTACTTCGATAATCTTAGTTTATTTTAAGTCTCTGCATCCTATAATTATAGGCAAAGGATGACGATGAAAAAATTTGTTTTGTACACACTACTGACTTCATTTCTGTTTAGCGGATTTTTTTCTGATGAGACGAGACCTTCTGAGAAAGAGGTGATAGAGAGCCAAAGGATTTGTCAGCTTTTCAAAAAGAAAGCAGAGGATTACAAAAAGAAAATGCGTGATGATCTGCTTGCCAAAGTGACACTTGCATCCTATGAAGAGCGTGCCAACCTCTTTTGCAACAAAGCCAAAGAACTCGAAGCGGCCAGAGAAGGAGAGGAGAGCGGCTCTCCAGATGAAAATCAAAGCAGTTCCGCTACAGATACAAACCGTACTAAATAAGTGCAAAAATCTCTTTGAACTTCTCAGGAATCCTTGAGGGTTTTCCGTCCGCTATATAGACCAGTACAATCTCCATAGTAAAGATCAGTTTCTCCTCTTTGAAGATCTGCTGAAGCAGTGTCACCGAAGAGTTTTTGGTCGAAAGAATCTCTGTAGTAACTTCCAGTATATCACCAAGTGTCGCAGTAGCGAGATAATCCGCTTTGAGGGTACGCACTACAAAGCCGCTTGTAGCCCCTTCACCAGGCATCATACCATGAGTGAAAAAGTGTTCTGAACGTGCCCGCTCACAGTATTTGATATAGTTGGCATGATAGACGATCCCGCCCAAATCTGTATCTTCATAATAGACCCGTATTTCCACACGAAACTCCTTTCTTTATATATTATATCCAATCAAATTTTATCTATCATATAAATAATTATTATAAGTTTGACTTTTATTTATCTATATGATATTATGAATTAAAGTTTAGTCTTTAGTGGTAAGATTTATTGAGTCAGGAGGTAGTCATGACATATCACAATTCCATGAAATATTATAGAAAAGAGGAAGGGAAAGAGGGTATTACCTGTCTTCTGTGCCGTCATTACTGTCAGCTCAAAGAGGGGCAGGTAGGTGTATGCGGTGTCAATAAAAATGAGCATGGAGAGCTCAAAAATCTGGTCTATGGGCATCCAATAGCGCTCAATGTAGATCCTGTAGAAAAGAAACCGCTGTATCACTTTTTGCCGGGGACAAAGGTCTTGTCATTCGGTACCGTCGGGTGTAACTTCAAGTGTCCTTTCTGCCAGAACTGGGATATCTCACAGACATCCAATATCAATATGGATATTACGGTCAGTCCCAAGGAGATGGTACAGCTCGCGATTGAGCATGGTGCCAAATCGATCGCCTATACCTACAATGAGCCGACGATCTTTTATCCTTATGCCAAAGATATCGGTGTGATTGCCAAAGAGAAAGGGTTGAAAAATATCTTTGTCAGCAACGGCTTTGAAACGCCGGAGATCATAGAAGATATGCCAAGCTGGCTCGATGCTGCCAATATCGATCTCAAGAGCTGGGATGAGGCATACTACAAGAAGGTACTCAAAGGTGGGCTCGATGCAGTTAAAGACACGCTTAAGCGTATGGTCGATGTGGGTATCTGGGTAGAAGTAACGACCTTGATCATCCCCGGAGAGAATGACAGTGACGAGAATCTCACCCAAATGGCGGAGTTTATCTCCAAAGAGCTCGGTCCTCAAGTGCCATGGCATCTGAGTGCATTTCATCCTGACTACAAGATGCAAGACATTGAGCATACAGGACTCGATACACTGCTGCGTGCCAAAGCGATAGGGGAGAAAGCCGGGCTCTACTATGTCTATCTCGGCAATGTGCCGGTGCATGGTGGTACACATTGTCCGGATTGTGGAGAGCTGCTGATAGACCGCACTGGATATACAGTGACAGTCAATAGACTCGTAAACGGACACTGTCCGAAATGTAATCGAGCGATAGAGGGGGTATGGGGAGAAGCGTAAAGAGATCATGAATAGTTTCATGATCTTAGCTTCGCACGGCGATCCGTATATGCGAACAGCGTGAGCATAGGATATGCCTGGATGATAATAAAGGAGTAAACAATGACAACAATACGAAAAGATGCAGTGATCGGACAGTTCTATCCGTCTGATCCCAAGGAGATCATCAAGATGTTCGAGCACTACAATAAGATACTTGATGAACATATGAAAGACAAAAGTATCCTCAATCTCAAACCCAGAGCGATAGTGGTACCGCATGCGGGGTATGTCTATTCGGCATTTACTGCCAATATCGCGATGCGGCTTCTGAGAAACAGCCATCCCAAAAGGGTCATCATCATCGGTCCGAGCCACCGTGTCTATCTCAAAGGCAGCAGTGTCAGCGACTATGATCAGTTTGAAAGTCCTTTGGGCAATGTACCTATCGACAAGGAGCTGGTGGCGGAGCTTAAAGAGAGGTTTGGACTCAGTTTTATACCCGATGCACACCACGAACATAGTACGGAGGTGCAGGTGCCTTTCATCAAATACTATCTGCCCGAAGCAAAGATCCTGGAGATCGTCTACGGTGATGAAGATCCTGCCCATTTGGCACAAGTGATCGACTATCTGCTCAACGATCCGGATAATGCGGTTGTGATCAGCACAGATCTGAGCCACTACTATGATCTTGAGAAGGCAAACCTGCTTGACAGCTACTGCCTGCAAGCCGTCAAAAAACTTGACCCGAGCTATCTGCAAAAAGGGTGTGAAGCCTGCGGAAAGCTTGGACTTGAAGCAATGATACTTGATGCCAAAAAAAGAGGACTGAAACCTGTCCTGCTTGATTATCGTACCAGTGCAGACGCAAGTGGAGACAAGTCTCAGGTTGTCGGCTATATGAGTGCGGCATTTATTTGATTGGAGAGCAATAAAGGAGGTGCACGGTATGCAAAGCAATGAAGCATTGATAGAGAGTATGATAGCGCATGGTGTATTGCGGACACCGGAGATCATCGAAGCGTTTAGAAGCGTTGACAGACGGCTCTTTATCCCAGAGGATTTTCGCGACTTTATCTACAGTGACCGCCCGCTCCCTATAGGGAATGAACAGACGATCTCTCAGCCCTCTACAGTGGCATTTATGCTTGAGCTTCTTGAACCCAAAAGGGGAGAGAAGATCCTTGATATCGGTTCGGGATCAGGCTGGACCACCTCACTTTTATGTCATATCGTCGGCAAAGAGGGGAGTGTGCTGGGGCTTGAACGTGTCGATACCCTTGTCGCACTTGGCAGAAAGCATCTCTCGCAGTTTGGTTTTGGAGAGCAGTGCAGGATAGAAAAGGCACAGAATATACTTGGCAAACCCGGTGAAGTTTTTGACAAGATATTGGTCTCTGCCAGTGCGGAGCACTTTCCTGAGCAACTTCTCTCACAGCTTAAACCGGGCGGTATTTTGGTTATTCCTGTCAAAAATGATATCATTAAGGTACAAAAACGGGATGAAAAAAGCTACCTCAAAGAGGTCTATCACGGATTTAGATTTGTGCCTCTGATCCATGAAGAGGTAGAGTAGAGAGGTTCTATTTTTTCATCATTTTAAGAAAAAAATATATAATAACGTGATGAAACAATATATTGATTATCAATTTTTCCAAAAGCAGATCATGCTTATGATCGGGCTCTCTTTGATACCGGGGCTGGTCTATCTGGTATTTGGATGGCTCTATGGTATGTTCATGCCGGCATTGATATGGTATAGTCTGATGGGGATAGTCTCACTCTGGGGATATCGCCTCTATCGAAAATATCTGCAGATAGAGACCAATGAAGCAGAACTGGCGCGGTGGTATGAGGATGTCAAGCTTTTTATGTATCTTATCTTTGGTCTATGGACATGGATCTTCGTTGTATTTGCTCCCGAGTCAGAAAGTCACCTGAACTATATCGCTATCTTTACCCAGCTTGGTGCTTCTGTCGTGGCATCTGCACTTCTGGTATCAGATAGGAAGCTGTTTGTTCCGATCCTCTTGATATTGATCCTGCCGTTGACACTCTTTTTTCTCTTGCTTGGAACATGGTACGGCTATGTGCTGGCATTTTTTTCACTGATCTATGTCGGTGTCCTGCTCTACGCCTCCAACAATACCTACAACCTAATACAAAAGACTGCCTATGAGTCACGTCATGATGTACTTACCGGACTTTACAACCGCCGTTTTTTCATAGAGTATATGGAGAAACTTCTCTTTCGACTCAAAGCGAACCGGCAGCTTGCCTATATGTATCTGATCGATCTGGATCACTTCAAAACGATCAACGACTCTCTCGGACATGATATTGGAGACAAACTGCTGCAGAAGATCTCAGGACGGATCGAAGCTTTTGCAAGCGGTACCCATATCGTATCTCGTATCGGCGGGGATGAGTTTGCGATGGTGAGTCAGGAACTTGATGACAAAGAGACATGTATCTCAGAGTCCTCACAGTTCGCCGAAAACCTTTTGGAGGTCATCAAACGCCCTTATGTTATCGACGGACACCATCTCTATCTAAGCGCAAGTATAGGGATCAGCTATATCGATCTGCATCTGCAGGGTGCGGATGCCAGCAACTATATGAAAGAGGCAGATATTGCCATGTATGAGGTCAAGGCACAGGGCAGGGACGGTATTGTCCGGTTTGATAAAGCGTTGTCTGACCGCATTGCAAGAGATCTTGAGATAGAGAAGAAGCTTTATTTTGCCTTTGCCAATGGTGCAATCGAGCTCTACTATCAGCCTCTCTACAGCAGAGAGAACAGGATCACCGGTTGCGAAGTGTTGTCACGCTGGAAGGATAGGGAACTTGGAGAGATAAGTCCTGAGATCTTCATCGCTATGGCAGAGAAAACCGGGCTGATCATCGAGCTGGGCAACTATATCCTTGAAGAGAGTTTCAAGACCCTTGCAAGCTGGGAGGCAGCGGGGCACTACTGTAACCACTTCTCTATCAATATCAGCGCCAGACAGTTGACCAACAGTGCCTTTGTTGCAGATGTCAAGGCAGCGATAGAAGAGAACCTCTCTTCCGGATTTAGGAGTACGATCTATTTTGAGGTGACAGAGAGTATCCTGGTCGAGGATATCCCCAAAGCGATCCGTGTCATGCAAGAGCTGAAAAGACTTGGGATACGTTTTGCGATGGATGATTTCGGTACGGGATACTCCTCACTGAGCTATCTGAGAGAACTGCCTGTCGATGAACTGAAGATCGACGGATCCTTTGTTCACCATATAGAGATGAGCGAAGAGGATGAAACTATGGTCAAGACGATACTCTCTATTGCTAAGACATTTGATCTGAAAGTGGTTGCAGAGGGGGTAGAGACCAAAGATCAATATGATTTCCTACTGAAGCACGGCTGTGATCTCTTTCAGGGGTTTTACTTCGATGCGCCGTTGGAGAAGGAGGCGTTCTATAGAAAGTATGTCACTGCAAGTATATCACTGCCGCAGTGAAGCAGCGATGAGATGAATAGCGACGCCGTAGTTGGCTGAGTTGTTGTATCGGGTGAGTACACGGAAGTTTCGGGTACCCAGCCAGAGGTCGTCATGGGTGCGGTTGCGTGTTTTGATCAAGTAGGCTTTGTTCCAGGGGAAAGGGAGCTTGGGTTTGACACCGGCACGTCGTATCTCTTTGAGACGTTTCATACGTTTGTGAGATGTACGCAGCTTCTTGAAGCGTTTGCCCTCATAGGCAGCGGGCACAGCAGCTCTCAGACCCTTTTGCCAGCCGTTGTGATGCATAAATTTGGCGATGCTGCCGATGCAGTCCTCGATATCCCAGACACTTGCCCCGTCCCCGTCAAAATCCTCATTGAACTTTCTTGCTATAGATGGTACCTGCTGCACACAGCCCATCGCTCCGGCGAAAGAGCCTTCGAGCTTCTCGACCCGGTAGCCACGCTCTTTGGCGAATAAAAAGAGATGTTTGAGCTCATTTTTGAAGAAACGCTGCATCCTGTTGGGATGAAATGCCAGCGTTGCAAGGGCATCGAGGACATTGTAGTCTCCGGTATAGGTGCCAAACCGGCTCTCTACGCCGAGAAACCCGACAATATAATCCATATCCACATGGTATCTCCTCTCTGCTTTGAGAAGCGTCTTGTAGTGCTTGTGCTTGAAGGCGGCTGCCTCTTTGAAGGTCTGGGGATTGACCACATGAAGTTTGAAACGCTCCCAGCTTCCTACAGTGCTGTTGCGTTTGAACTTGCCTGTGTAGCGTGCAAGGGTGTCACGGTCGAGTCTGGC
>WFYB01000062.1 GCA_015490315.1 Sulfurovum sp.
CTGAAACAGCTAGGACCATGACTCTACATGCTTAGATGGTGTTGTTTGTTCTCACTCGGCTTCGTACCACACCCAAAACTACGCCGAGCCAGCCAGAAGATTCGTCTTGCAGCATGGCTTCTGCAAGATATAGTCATCAGATATGATACCCAGAAGTCCGGCTAAGATGACACTCGCCGGCAGGGCAGTCCAAAGTTGGTTAAACTTACGCTACTGCGTAAGCTGGACGATAATCTGTATTGTTTGCGTTTATTCGCGTTGGGCCGCGTAACGGAATTGCCCAGTCCGACATGCACATGGCCCCGACTGCTCCAGTCGAAACCAAGTCACCCCCTTAAAAAATGCTTCGCATTTTTTAGTGAGAAGTGAGGAGTGAGGAGTGAGGGGTGAACCTCTGCTCCGCAATCGACACACCTGACTAAAGTGGTGCGATAATATCACGTTTGGGTGACTTTGTCAAGACTCTAAGGCGTATAGTGCTAATATCTCTTGAATAGTCATGAAGGAGCTTAGATGAAGCGATGGATCATAGCGGTTTTTAGTATATCTGCCATGCTCTATGGCGATACCAAACTTGCAGTCGCTGCCAATATGAGTTATGCAATCACACCGTTGATTGCAGCATTCCAGCAGGAGCACCCCGATGCCAAGATTAGCTATGTGGTCGGCAGCAGCGGCAAGCTTGCGGCTCAGATCATGCACGGGGCACCTTATGACCTCTACTTCTCTGCCAATATGACCTATCCGCAGAGACTTTACGATGCGAAGATGACAGTAACCAAACCTGTGGTCTACGCCAAAGGTGCACTGGCGATACTCTCGAGTGAACAAAGGGACTTCTCAAAAGGCATCTCGGTACTGGGAGAGCCGTCGATAGAGAAAATCACAGTTGCCAATCCTCTGACAGCACCCTACGGAACAGCCGCTGTTGAAGCACTGAAGCATGCGGGACTCTATGATGTGCTCAAAGAGAAGTTTGTCTACGGTGAATCGATTGCTCAGACGATCACCTATGCGACCAAAGCAGCGGATATCGGCATCATCGCCGCCCCGGCACTCTACGCTCCACAGATGAAGCACTACAAAGAGGGGGTGCACTGGATCAAGGTAGCTCCCTCACTCTATAGACCGATCGATCAGGGGATGGTACTGCTCAAACATGCCAAGGAGGACAAGAATGCCAAAGCGTTCTGGGACTTTATGCGCAGTGACAAGGCAAAGGCGATACTCACATCATATGGATACAGCCTATGAATCTTGATCTGACTCCTTTTATACTCTCTTTCAAACTGGCATTTTTGACCACGCTGATCCTCTTTTTTGTCGCGCTTCCTCTGGCATGGTGGCTCTCCCAGACACGTTCAAAAACCAAGCCGTTTTTTGAAGCTTTGACGGCACTGCCGATTGTTTTGCCGCCATCTGTTCTGGGTTTTTATCTGCTTGTGGCACTCTCTCCCACATCTCCTCTGGGGGCATGGCTGAGCTCTCTTTTGGGTGTGAAACTGGTCTTTACTTTCGAGGGACTGGTCGTGGCGAGCTGTTTTTACTCGCTGCCCTTTATGGTACAGCCGCTGCAAAACGGTTTTGAGTCGCTTAACCGTCATATGATCGAAGCGAGCTACCTTGCTGGCAAGAGCAGAGTGCAGACGCTTTGGCATGTCGCACTGCCTAATATCAAGCCGGCATTGATCACTGCCTTGATCATCACATTTGCCCATACGGTCGGGGAGTTTGGGGTGGTGCTGATGGTGGGCGGCAGCATCCCCGGCGAGACTAAGGTCGCTTCGGTCGCCATCTATGAGATGGTAGAGGTGATGGCGTATAAAGAGGCACATCTCTATGCAGCGATTTTGTTGCTGTTGAGTTTTGTTGTGCTTCTGGCAGTCTATCTCTTCAACCAGAGACAGAAGCATAAAGCGGGGATATTATGATAACGTTCACACTGAAAAAGGAGCTACATGGTGCAGAGGGGATATTGTCTCTCAATGTCAAGCAGCATGTCAACAGTGGTGACTTCATTGTCATTATGGGAGAGAGCGGTGCTGGCAAGAGTACATTGCTTCGTATTTTGGCAGGACTTGAAGAGGCTGAGGGGGAAATAAAAGTAGGAGATGACTATTGGCAGCAGGGAAGTAGACGGCTACCTGTACAGCAGAGGGAAGTGGGGTTTGTTTTTCAGGATTATGCTCTTTTTGACAATATGAGTGTCAAGGAGAATCTGCTCTTTGTCAACCCCGATATCCCAAGAGCGGACGCACTGCTGGAGATGATGGAGATCGTGGGACTTTCAGATAGGGGTGTACAGCGGCTCAGCGGGGGACAGAAGCAGCGTGTGGCACTGGCACGTGCACTGATGCGAGAGAGCAAGCTGCTCTTGATGGATGAGCCCCTTAGTAGTCTTGATCCGCGTATGCGACACAAGCTTGCAGCACAGATCAAAGTACTGCATCAGCGCTTCGGCTTGACCACGCTGATGGTAAGTCATGATGTCGCTGAAGCAAAACGCCTTGCCAATCGGCTCTGGTTCGTCGAGGAGGGAAAGCTCAATGAGTATCCTCTCTCCTATCTTGATACATTGGAGTATCTGTGATGGCAAAGATAAAAGAGCGCGGTAAGTATGACTATAATTTTGACGGTTTTGTAGAGAAGTTCGAGAAGTCTATCTATGGCTCATTCAAAGGGGAGTGGCGGCTGAAACTGCTCAAGGAGGATCTGCAGGAGCTTCATAAGGGTGCACCGCTTGATGTATGGGATGCGGGATGCGGACTGGGGCAGATGGCACTCTGGTTTGCCAGGGCAGGACACCGTGTTACCTGTAACGATATCTCTTTTAAGATGCTGGAAAAAGCCAAAGCCTCTTTTGCAGAGGCGGGGGTAGAAGCAACGGTACATCAGGTACCTGCACAGGAGGTTGCTGTCACACTGCCACAGCAGGATCTGGTGCTCTATCATGCCGTCATAGAGTGGACGGCAAAGCCATTGGAGACACTCGAGATCGTAGCTGATCGTGTGAAACCGGGAGGTCACCTCTCTTTGCTCTTTTTCAATGAGCATGCACTGATCTACCGCAATGTAATGCAGGGAAGCTGGCGGCTTGGGACGATCCTGCAAAACAGATGGTACGGCAGAGGCAAGCGGCTGACCCCACCCCATCCGCAGTTGCCTGAAATAATTTTGGCGTGGCTGAAAGCACATGACTTTGAAGTGAAAGTGCAGACGGGCATCCGTGTCTTTCATGATTATATGAGCAAATCAGCTCTTGAAGAGACTGATATGGAAGAGTTGATGGCACTGGAGTACCGCTACTGCCGCCAAGAGACCTACCGTAATATGGGACGCTATATCCATGTTTTGGCGCAGAGGCTTTAGGGAATCACCTATTATTAGAAGTTTCTATTAGCTCTTTTGGGCTCTCAGTGCCCAGATGATCCATCCGATACCAAGAAGAATAAAAGGGATGCTGAGTACCTGTCCTGTACTCAAAGGTATACTCCATGTGTAGTCTGCCTGTTTGGTTTTGACATACTCCAAAAAGAAGCGTATGGTAAAGACCAGAAGAAAGAAGAGTCCGGGGAAAAGTCTGGTCACCAAAGAGGGTTTGAGCCGAAGATAGAGCAGCAAAAAGAGGAGAAAAAGCGTGAAATAGGCGAGTGATTCATAGAGCTGTACTGGATGACGCGGGAGCATATCGATACGGCTGAAGATCATTGCCCATGGTTTATCAGTTGGGATTCCGACGATCTCTGAGTTGAAAAAGTTCCCCAAGCGGATAAAAGCAGCGACCAGAGCACCGGGTATCGCGACACGGGAGAGTAGCCAGAGATAGGAGAGTTGGTGTTTTTTGGCAAAGAGCCATGCAGCGATCAGCACACCGATCAAGCCGCCGTGACTTGCCAATCCCCCTTTCCATACTTTGAATATCTCAAGAGGGTGGGCGAGGTAGAAGGCGGGCTCATAGGCAAAGCAGTGCATCAGCCTCGCCCCTACGACCGCACCGACAAGCAGATAGACCATGCCGTCATCGACGATAGAGGGGTCTTTATCTTCACGTTTGAAGATCCACTTCATGATCATCATCCCAAGGAAAAAAGAGCCGACAAAGAGCAGCCCGTACCAGCGTAACTGAAGCGCACCAAGGTCTAAAAGTACAGGATCCGCCTGCCAAACAAAGTAGTCCAATTGATAGCCTTTTAAATAGTAGTTTTTTGATCCGTGGTGAGATTACTCTTTGGGGATTTTTTTAGTAAAGTAGTAGTAACCGATTCCGATGACTACGACTGCAACTACTAGAAAAACCGCTCCGATTTTGATACCTTCATCCATGACTCCTCCTTTTAACTGTTGATCTTGTCTTTGATCTCTTTGGCGATCGCCGCGATTTTGGTGATTTTCTGTGTGCCGGAGAGTTGTTCGTCAAGCAGTACTTTGACAAACGCAGAGCCGACAATCACACCGTCAACCCCTTTGGCTTTTTCTCGGGCAGTGTTTTGATCGACACCGAAGCCGACATAAACAGGAGTAGTGCTGCATGCTTTGATCTGAGAGACAAGCTCCTGCAGGTCTTCGCTTTTGCCTGCACCGGTAATGCCCGCATAGGCGACAAGGTAGATGAACTTCTTTGCTTTGGGTGCAATGGCTTCGATACGCTCTTTGGGGTCAGTGGGTGCGATGAAGTCAATCAGATGCAGGTTGGCATCTTCGATAGCGGGTTTGTATGGCTGTGCCTCCTCGAAAGGAAGATCGGGGATGATAAAGCCGTTTACCCCTGTGTTTTTTGCCTGTGTGATGAAGTGCTCCATACCTTTGTGATAAAAGGGGTTGAAGTAGCCCATCCAGAGTGTATCGATATGGGGCGCGATCTTGGCAGAGGCTTCAAAAAGCTGCTGCAGCCTAAAGCCGTTTTGCAGGGCTTTGAGATTGGCAGCTTCGATCACAGGACCATCAGCAACGGGGTCGGAGAAGGGCATACCCAGCTCCAGTGTATCAACCCCTGCTTCACGTAGTGCCAGCGCAGCATCTATAGTAAAATCGAGTGAAGGAAACCCGGTAGTGATATAGGCAACTAATTGTTTCAAATAGGACTCTTTTCGTATAATTTTCAACATTATATGATAAAATGAGTAAAATTATCTCATTTGACAAATATAAAACAAGGCAGAAAGCAAAAGATGCAATATCTATTCACTAAACTCCAAGGGAGTTTCTCATGAGCATACATACACCAAAAATAGAGAAAAAAGTAACCCTCAGCACAATCGCAAAGATGAAGGGCAAAGAGCCGATCGTGATGGTCACTGCCTATGATGCACTCCTTGCCAAACTCTTTGACGGTGAAGTGGAGATGATCCTTGTGGGAGACAGTCTCAATATGAGTTTTCTGGGCAAAGAAGATACACTCAGTGCGACCATGGATCAGATGATCTACCATACACAGGCGGTCTGCAACGGTGCGAAGCTGCCGTGTATTGTCTTTGATATGCCGTTTGGTTCCTACACTACCGCGGAGCTGGCGATAGCCAATGCGACACGTGTCTATCAGGAGACCTGTGCACAGGCGGTCAAGATCGAGGGGGGCAAAGAGAAAGCCGATATCGTACGTGCCCTCTCCGATAACGGTATTGCGGTAATCGCCCATATCGGATTGATGCCCCAGCATGTGCGTAGTGAGGGAGGATACAAGGTACGTGGTAAGGATGAAGCGGATATCAAAGCACTGGTTGAAGATGCACTTGAGCTCGAAGCGGCAGGTGCGGCGATCATACTGGTCGAGGGTGTCAAGGCGGAAGCTGCCAAGGCAGTCACGGAAGCTGTGAGTGTGCCTACCATCGGTATCGGTGCGGGCAATGTCACAGATGGACAGGTGTTGGTCTGGTCAGATATGTTCGGCTTCTTTGAAGCCTTTAAACCAAAATTTGTCAAACACTATTTCGACGGTGCCAAAGCGATCAGAGAAGGCATCGAAACCTACAGGAACGAAGTGAAAGCACGGGAGTTTCCAGACGATGAACACAGCTATTAATGAGGAATGAGGAATGAGGAATGAGGAACCGAGAAATATAAGCATTGCTGTGCAATGCAAGCCGACACTATTTACTTCCATCAAAAGGAACTTTTGATGGAAAGAATGGTCGAGATCGAGCGTTTTGATGAAGAGGCTTCCTATGAGGTGACGCTGCGTCCGAGCAGTTGGGATGAATATATCGGGCAGGAGAAGATCAAGAAGAATCTCAAAGTCTTTATCGAAGCGAGCAAACGCCGGGGAGAGGCGTTGGATCATATACTCTTTTTCGGCCCTCCGGGACTGGGCAAGACAACGATAGCCAATATCATCGCCTCTGAGATGCAGTCCAATATCAAGACGACAGCAGCACCGATGATTGAAAAGGCAGGCGATCTTGCAGCACTGCTGACCAATATCGAAGAGGGTGACATCCTTTTTATTGATGAGATTCACCGTATGAGCCCGGCGATCGAGGAGATACTCTATCCGGCGATGGAGGATTTCAGGCTCGATATCATTATCGGCAGCGGTCCTGCGGCGCAAACAGTCAAGATCGATTTGCCGCGCTTTACGCTTATTGGTGCGACCACAAGAGCGGGGATGCTGAGCAATCCGCTGCGAGAGCGTTTTGGGATGCATTTTCGGATGCAGTTCTACACGCCAGAAGAGCTTGCCAAGATCGTCGAGCAGGCGGCACTGAAGCTGGAGAAGCCGGCACATCCTGATGCAGCAGTTGAGATTGCCAAGCGCAGCAGGGGTACCCCTCGTATCGCGCTGCGCCTGCTCAAGAGGGTACGGGATTTCTCCGAGGTAGCCGATGAGAGTGAAGTGACGCTTGAGCGGGCACGCTACGCACTCGATGAACTGGGAGTGAACTCTCTGGGCTTCGATGAGCAGGATATTCAGTTGCTTGAGCTGCTGGTCAGTGCCAAGAACAAGCCGATGGGGCTGAGTACGATATCTGCGGCACTCAGTGAGGATGAGGGGACGATAGAGGATGTGCTTGAGCCCTATCTGATCGCCAACGGCTATATCGAGCGTACTGCACGCGGGCGTATCGCTACGCCAAAATCCTATGAGCACTTCAAACTTGGCGGTGCACAGGGGCTTTTCGATGAGTAAGACGTCGCTGATGATCACAGCACTTTTTGTGCTGGGGCTGGTCGGTGCCTACAGTGTCTACAAGCCTTTTTTGCTCTCGATCACGGTAGCGATGCTTTTGACGATGGGTACCTTCAACCTTACCAAAAGGCTGCTCAAGATCACCGGCTCTTACAAGATGTCTGCCGCCGTCTCTACGCTGCTTTTGAGTCTGCTGCTCTTTGCGCCTATCGTCTATCTTGCGACTGTGGGGGTAGGGTATATCTCACAGATCGATAATGCAGGGATCAAAGATTCGATCAATGCACTCAAAGAGGTGATCGCACAGGTACCGTTCCTCAAAGAGCTCAGCAGCCAGTATCTTAGCGACGAGAAGATCACGGAGTTCATCCGGGATTCGACCACCTATATCACTGCAGCGAGCAGTGTAGGTTTCGGATTTATGAAAAATATGTTTTTTGTAGTGATCTTCTACTTTTTCATCAACTATTACGGCAACCGCTTTTATGAGGCGATCCTCGCACTGCTGCCTGTCTCTCCTTCGCGTGGTGAGAAGATGATACAGGAGGTCTCTGCGACGATGGAGGTGGTTTTCTATTCGATCATTGTCACAGCGATTTTTGAAGGGTTCCTCTTTGGGATTATGATGAGCTACTTTGGCTTCAACGGGCTGCTTTGGGGAGTGATCTACGGGTTTGCATCATTGATCCCAATTGTCGGCGGGATCATCGTCTGGGCACCGGTAGCGCTCTATGCCTGGACAAAGATCGATTCGCAGACTGCGATCGTGATTGCGAGTTATTCGGTGATTGTGATCTCTATCATCGCAGATACATTTATCAAACCGATGATCATCAAGGTGATCAAAGAGGATTTCCTCAAAAGCACTGTCCAGATCAATCCGCTGCTGATCTTCTTCTCGATTCTTGCCGGGATGAGCACTTATGGGTTCTGGGGAATGATCCTAGGGCCTGCGGTCACTTCGTTCCTTATCGCGATCACGAAGGTCTATCTGGACTATACCGAGAAGTGAGTTTCCATTAAACTTGTTTTTCTATAATTAAACATAGCGTTATATTTTGAGATAAAGGATTTCCCATTATAAAGATACTGATCATAGAAGATGACCCGGAACTGGCATTGATCCTGACGAATTACCTTACCAAGTACGATATGGAGGTGATCGGTGCGGAAGATCCCTATATCGGGCTTTCTTTGCTGACCCAGCATGATTTTGATCTGATCATTCTCGACCTGACCCTGCCGGGGATGGATGGACTGGAGGTGATACCCAAGATTCGTGAGATCAGCAATATACCGATCATTATCTCTTCAGCCAGAGATGATATTACGGACAAAGTGATAGGGCTTGAGCGCGGTGCGGATGACTACATGCCAAAGCCCTATGACCCTCGTGAGTTGGTGACACGTATCAAAACTATTCTCAGACGTACCCATCAGGTCGAGGAGAAGTCCAAAGCCAAAGAGGAGCTTTTCAAGATCGATATGCAGGGGCGTACGATCATGTTCAAAGGAGAGTTTCTCGAGCTTACCGCTGCGGAGTACGATATACTCTCGATGCTGATCCAGCACAAGAATGGTTCGGTCTCACGTGAACAGCTACTCTATGAGAGTGAGCATATCGATGATGACAGTTCGATCAAAAATATCGATGTGATCATCTCGCGAATCCGACAGAAGATCGCAAAGATTGATCCTGACCATGCCTATATCAAACCTATACGCGGTGTGGGATATCTGCTGACAGACAGGGTATAGATGAAAAACCTCTCTGTTACCACCTTTATCCATATCCTTTTTTCGGTAGCGATCACGATTCTTATAGCAACTTTTTTGCTTTTCCTCTCCTGGGACAAGGATCGCCACAAGATCGAAGAGTTCAAGCGTTATCAACTCATCTCCATTACATTTCTCTCCAATCTCAAGCTGAATCCGAACAAAGAGGAGTTGCAGCACCTTTACAAGGAGCTTCAGGTCAAGCCTGTGCCGCCTGAGTCACTCAAAAAAGTCAAAGAACTTATTGCAACGAAAGGTGAAACAATCTTTTCAGGCGGTTCGGTGATCGGGCAGGTGAGGGTCTTTAGAGTAGGAGAGAAGCACTATATCTATGTGCAGCGCATGGAGTACAATTTGATGTTAGAAGATGCACGCGGTAGAAATTATTACTTTGAGATAGCGGTGGCTTCAGGAATCTTTCTAATTGGTTTACTGCTACTGCTTTATCTTGCTGTACTGAAAAAACTCTATCC
>WFYB01000063.1 GCA_015490315.1 Sulfurovum sp.
TAAAAAAACTGACTTTACAAAAGTTTCAAAGGAGGAAATCATTACCATACAGGAAAAGTTAAATCACAGACCACGGAAGGTACTTGGATTCAGGACACCTTATGAGGTCTTTTTCGAAGAATACGCTAAAGAAGTAGCTGCTTAATTTAGAGGTGAATTGCACTTATGATTTGAATGGGCGTATCGAAAAAAAATCAGGTATAGGCGTTTTGGAATTTAGAGGATAATGAGATAGAGATAAGCGGTATAAATAAAGGCAGAGGCAAGTGATTTGCCTCTGGTGCGAAGATTAGTCTTCGACTGTGACTTCTACAGGTGTACCTTCCCAGATACCGTGTTTTGTACAGTAACCATGTGCGATCAGGTTGAGTTTTTTGCCTGTCGGGATGATGGTAAATGTCGTAGTGTTGTGTGCTTTGGTGTTGCCCAGTGCACCCGGTACATAGACTGCCTCAGCGAGTTTTGTGTCACCGTTGAAGAGTGTGATAGACTCGATGAAGTGATCGTAGTCATCCGGGTGAGTATACTCGTTACCCATTTTGACAGTTACTTCAAAAGGCTCACCTTTTTTAGCAGTTTTTTCACAGTGTATAAATGGTGAGTGTCTGTCGATAAGGTCTTTTTTTGCTTCTCTGTCGATTTCTGAAATGTCTTGGTATTTATTGATCTTTGGCATGGTCAATCCTTTTTGTTTTGATTTTGTGGAAAGATTATAGCATAAAAAAAATTAAATGGGATAAAAATACTCCTAATTGCCAAATAAAGCCTTTTTGGATATATTTTTATCAATGAAATCTCTGACAAACTATAGGTTTCACACGATAGCTCCGGCAGTCGCAAACATGAGAAGCGTAAGCAAAAGACAACTGCTTGTCTTTTGTAGCTTCGGAACCGAAACGATCGGAGCGATGTGAAGCCGTGGAGGCAAGCCCACTTCATGGGTTGAGTGCTCCTTTGTCGCCATCGTGTGAAACCTTTGTGAATGATTATTCAGAGGGATGAAATATAGTGAGGTAGAAGTATGAATGAAGAGACACAGCATCTTATCGCAAGATTTTTTGAAAAGGTCAATGCAGATATCAAAGGAGGGATGCGCTGCCGTGATGCGATCGATCTGGCGGCGGTGACGGTGGGCGGATTTTTGCCGGCGGTGGTGTCGCGTGCGGTGAGCAAGTATCAGGAGGCGACCCATCCGAAGATGCCGCTCTCACAGCAGGAGAATGCGGATACACTGGCATTTGCCAGTATGGGAAAGCTCTGGCACGATGAGCAGTTTGATGAAAATAATGAAGTGACGGTAGAGGATCTCTTGGCACAGTCACTCTATCTGATCCTCAAGTATGCCAAAGAGAAAGAGCCGGAAGCACGTCTGGACGCTGTTTTGGAAGCGAATGCAAAGGCGGCTGGGGACAAAGAGGCGCGTGAAGCGGCTATTTATGCGATGTTGGGATAATGTTTAAGTTAGTGGTATTGAGATCTCTGAAAACTACCGGTTTCACGTGATAGCTCTGGCAGTCGCAAACGCAAGCGCCCATTTCATGGGTTGAGTGCTCCTTGGTCGCCATCAGGTGAAACCTCTGTGTATGCTTAATCAGAGGGTTCTATTGTTTGAAAAGTGGTAGGTTTTGTGTACTAACCTCCCGGGAATACCGGGAGACCCAAAGGCTCCATTGGGAGCTGTTAGGAAGCCTGTGTATAGAGCTGCTTCGCTTTCTGGACGTGGAAGTTAAGTCCAATCTCTTTTTCGCTGCAGCCAAGTGCGAGAGCGACCATCTGAGGCATATGGAGGACTGGAAGTTCAACCTCTCTGCCCATCACTTCACTAATGTCATCCTGATAGGTATCCATCTTGAGGTGACAAAGCGGGCAGGGGGTAACCATCATATCGGCATCGTTGTCGATGGCATCAACTAGCGCGTTGCCTGCGAGGACTTCTGAAGTGTGGTTTGCCTGAAGCTCTACGTGGAAACCGCAGCACTTGTTCTTGCTCTCGTAGTCTACTGAGTTACCCTCGAGTGCTTCGATGAGCTGGTCAAGCGAAGTAGGGTTGTATGGGTTCTCACCGCCGTTGCTTGGCTCATGCAGCTCTGAAGGTCTGATGTTATGACAGCCATAAAATGGTGCGATGTTGAACTGGCTGAGCGGTGTGACCACCTTCTCTTTGATCTTGTCGAGTCCATACTCGTCTATGAGGGTATAGAGGAAGTGTTTGATCTCCGAGGTACCTTTGTACTCGAGTCCAACCTCTGCGAGCTTTTCATTGACACGTGCTTTGAGCTCCGGATCGGTGTCGAGCGCGTGTTTGGTCATGGCTGAGTTGAGCTGACAGGTGTTACAGATGGTGATCATCGTAAGACCCAGCTTCTCTGCATAGCAGATGTTACGTGCATTGAGCACATGCGCAAGGAACTCATCAAAGTCCTGCAGGTGGCTTGCCCCGCAACAGCTTGCCTCTTCGAGAATTGTGATCTTGATACCGAGTTTGTCCGCTACTGCAAGGGTAGATGACAGTAGTTCAGGTGTAGACTGCTTGGCAGTACATCCTGTAAATAGTGCATAGTGTAATTGGCTCATTCTCTCTCCTTACAGTTTGTGTGTTTGTGAAATTTCGATCAGTTTTTGTACTTCATCGAGGTTTTTGATCTTTGGAACGCTGTCGATGAACGGTACGCCCGAATGCCAGTGGATCTTGCCTGCTTTCATCATCTTGATGGCGGTCTTGAGGTGCTTGTACATGCCCAGATAGCCTTCAGAGTAGGAGACGATATCGGCTTCATCAAGATAACCGTACTTCTTCATACCTCTGAGGAAGCCTTCTGCGTGACGTGTCGCGACATTGCTCTCGGCGACACCACGTTCGAACTGCAGGTTGTGCAGTTTGGTGATCTTCTGCATAGGATCGATATCTTTTGGACACGCCTCGGTACACTCGAAACATTTGACACAGTCCCAGACACCGTGACCCATCTCTCCGACATATTTGAGTCTGTCATTGCTGTACTCGTCTCGAGGGTCGATGACGAATCGGTAGGCTGCAGTGAGTGCTGCAGGCCCCAGGTAGTCCTCATTTGCCTCAAGCGCAGGACATGAGTAGTGGCAAGCACCACATTGTATACAGAGATCGGCATCAAGGAACATTTTCTCCTGCTCTGGGGTCATCTTGGTCTCATGTTCAGGGTGTTCAGGCACATCTCTGACGACATACGGTGTGACTGCTGCATGTTTGTCCCAGAAGTCTTTTTTGTCGATGATCATATCTTTGACAGAACGCTTTTTGCTCTGTGGTTCGATCAGCAGTTCGTCACCGAAAAGGTCGACTAGTTCGAGTGCATTTTGTTTACATGCAAGTGTTGCTCTGCCGTTGACCTTGATCGCACAGGCACCACAGATACCGTGGCGGCATGAGCGTCTGTAGGAGAAAGAACCGTCATGCTCCCACTTGATACGGTTGAGGAGGTCAAGGATCAGTTCATCTTTGCCCACTTCCATAGTATAGTGTTTGTAGTAT
>WFYB01000064.1 GCA_015490315.1 Sulfurovum sp.
CGGTACCCGGAAAGGTACGCACCCTTAGCAGGGGTGTGGTTTCAGCCAACTCACCCACGTCTCCAGATCATTTGTGGGTGAGATTATAATCCAATTGGCTTAAATCAGAGCTTAAAAAAACTTTATTTTTCTAACTTTTCTCTCTTTTTAAATATCACTCTATTTTTGCCGTTATCCTTGGCTTTGTAGAGGGCTTTGTCTGCTCGCTGCAGCATACTGTCCACATCATCCCCCTCTTCTCGCCATGCTACACCGAAACTTGCAGTAAGGTGCCCTATCGTTTCAAAATGATGCTCATCAATACGCTGACGAATACTCTCCACTCTACTCAATGCTTTTTCAATATCATCGATCTTGATCCCAAGCAAAAACTCCTCCCCACCCCATCTTGCGACCAGATCATCATCACGGATACTCTCTTTCAAAAGTGTCGCAAACTCTTTGAGTACCTTGTCACCCACAGGATGTCCGTAGGTATCGTTGACCCCTTTGAAATCATCGATATCTATGACACTTAAAGCAAAAGGAACCTGCTGCTTCAAAAGCCGCTGGAGCCTCTGGTCAAAAAACTTTTTGCGCATCAGCCCTGTCAGGGTATCATACTCCACTTCTGCCTCAAGACTTTTCTGTTTTTGATAGATGTCAGTCACCTTCGAAAGAGTAAAGAGGTGATGTACCGGATCGAGTGGTGTCGCTTCTATCATAAAGGTGTCATCATCAATTGTCACATGCTTCTCATGGGTCTGGACATAGTGATAGAGATCCTCATAACTCTCCAACTCATCTGATATCTTTTTATAAAGTTTTAAATTTTCCTCTTGCAGTTTTTGATTGTTTTCAATTTTAAGATACTCAAGGAATTGTTTATTGGCAAATGCGATATGATCCTGATTGTCGGTGACAAATATCAAGGTATTCTGTCCGTCAATAATCTTCTGGAGTGTATCAGAGAGAAGCAGTGTCTTATTGCTGTACTGTAGAGCCTCCTGCTGCGCCTTGGTAATCTCTGTGATATTATGCAGAAGTACCAGCGCTTTTTCATGATCGTAGTGATCCACATAGATATTGAAATAGAAGTTCTCTTTTTGCACTGTTTTAAGGCTCAAAGCGTTTTCCGTTTTTTCAAAAACCTTCGCGATATCCTCTTCCAAACCGACAAGCTCCGGCAGATAATCCCGGATATCACTCCCCTCGGCAGGAATAGCATTGAGAAACTGCATCACCCCCAGCGAGACATGTACGATCTTCAACTCTTTGTCTATCAAGAGATATTCAAAGACATTTTTGGAGAGTATCGCATTGAGTACGATCTGTATATTTTTCATCCAAGCATCCTTCTTGCCAATGTTTCAAAAAGCGCTTCGACATTCATATCCTCTTTGGCGGAGGTGAGAAAATCGGTACTCTCTAATGCAAAATTCTTTTGTTGTACCGGAGTAAGCAGGTCTGCTTTATTGTAGGCGGTGACATAAGCTGCATCCGGATTGACGCTCTGGAAATCCTCTATATGTACGGCAAGATGTTCGATCGTCTCTTCCCTGCCGACATCTGCGACAAAGATCGCGCCGCTGGCACCCCTAAAATAACTTTGGGGAATTCTTTTTTGCGGTGTTGCCCCCTCTATATCCCAGATAAGAAGCTCATAGGCTTCACCATCAAGTGTGATCTGTTTTTTGGAGATTTTTACCCCGATAGTCGTCAGATAACTGTCATCAAAACTGTTGTCGACATATCGGCGGATCAAACTCGTCTTCCCAACGTGAAAATCCCCCATAAGAAGTATCTTTTTTCGTATCATTTTGCGCTTCTTTTTATCATATCTACTATTTTTTTATCATTGAGCTCAAATTTTAGCTTAATTCGTCTTGATGCCTCTTTGTCCTCTTTGCCGTTGCGGATCACAGGACGGCTCTCGCCAAGTCCCTTTGCCGTTATCATGGATGCAACACCATACTGCTTTGTGGCAGGCTCACTCAGCAATGCTTCCTGGATCGCTTTGGCACGATCCAAAGAGAGTATTTGGTTGTCTTCTGCATCACCTGAACTGTCAGTATACCCTTCTATCACAAACCCTTTGACAAAGGGTCTGATCTCCGGATCTCCCAACAAAACAGAGAGATAGGTGGCAAAATGGGCTTTCACCATGGGCAAAGCTTCCGTTTTCGGCTTTGACTCTCCCGCTTCAAAAAGACGTTTATTGCTGAAATCCAACGATCCGTCAGGCTGCAAGGAGCCATCCCTGCCCAACGCATTTTCAAGCCGCTGATATATATATGTACGTGTATCTGCCAGTGACTTCACTCGAGCAAGCTTTTGATTGCTCTGGCTGTATCGCTTCTCAAGCTGATTGAGTTGTTTCTCCATCTTCTCAAGAGCTTGTGACATCTCTTGGATTTTCGACGAGATAGTATCTTCTGATTGTGTCAAAATCGTCTGCTTTTGGACAAGCGTCGATATTTTCCGATCCAGAAGCTCTACAGGCAGATGTGTACGGTCTTCGATCTTCTTGCCGCTTTTCTCCTGCAACAATTTTTTGACTCTATAGAGCCCTTCAAGAGAGTTGAGATCTCCTCTGATCACCAGCCGGTCATCCTCCTCTTCCAGAGTCACATGCTCTCCGCTCTTGCGACTGATCTCCTGCTCCAGCAGATAGAGATCATATCTTTTTTTGGCACTATATCCGGCATACCCCAAAATCAGCAGCGCCAAAAGCCAGAAGAGATACTTCGCGGGATTGCTTCTGGCTGTATCATTATCTTTCCCCTGTAAGTTAGGATTCTCTCCAGATAGAAAGTGTTTCATCTCCTCCTGGATCTTCTGGATCTCTTCGGCACGATCATCCCCCTCAAAGCGTTGAAAAAAATCACTGTAGTTTCTGATCAGTGTTGCGAAAAATGCATTGATACGAGCGCGCTGTTCATGATCGGGCTCTGCATCGAGAAAGGCAATCATATAGACCGATCCGGCACTTTCGATATAGAGTGTCGCATTACCGTAGCTGAGGAGTTGTACTTCAGAGGGGCTTTCGTTGTGCTCTATCCAGTCATTGACAAAGTCTTTGATCGCACTTGCCATAGAAGCGACCATATGAGGATCATCGATCTCTTTCTCTTCGATATGCGCTTCGGTGATCAAAAGTCCCGTATCTTTCTGGATCACAAAGAGTGATTCTATCTTGGCATCAGCAGCCTCTTCAAGCAGAAGCTCGCTTTCACTCACACCGGTCAGTTTGGCTTTTGCCTTGCGTTTGTAGCGTTCAAAGGAGAGTCCATCCTCGATCTTGGCATTGATACTCTCCATCATTTCTGCGATCGCATTGCTGACATATTTGGAGATCATACTGCCCATGATCGGATAGAGCGCATCGACCATTTTGTCTTTGTTGTCCGCGATCTCTTTTGCAATAGCAGGCGAGATCACACGCTGAAGGGATCGGCTGAGTGAAGATAGGTCTTGATCGGCACTTTTGGTGATGATCTGGGCAAGATACTCTGCGAGGATATCCAGAGTTCTTGCCTCTTTTTGCTGCAGTTTCTGCAGTAACAGATCATCAAACAGCGGCAGCAGCTTCTCCTTGATCGTCTCGGGATCATATGACTCAAACTCCAGCGTCTGCAGCTTTGATGCCAGTGCTTCTATCTGTGCGAGCTCATCCTCAAGCAGCAGATGCTTGAGCCTTTCGAGCTCTGATGTGTCATTTTTCAGGTTGCTTGCCCTCATTCATCAGTGTGTTTATATCTGTTCCCTGAATCTTCATCGCAACATCGAGCAGCATCTGTGCCATCGAATCTCTCGAGAGTTTCTCATCTCCCAGAGATGCCATACCTTTTTGCAGTGCATCTTCGATCTCAGATTTCATCGTCTGCATACGCTCCTGCATCTTTGCATTCTCGTCTGCTATATTCTCTTTCATGATCTTGAGCTTGGTGGCAAATTCATCTTTCTGATTCTCAAGCTGCAGTTGCAGGCTCTCATCGGTCGTATCGATCAGTTCTTTAAGTTTTGTACGTTCTCTTTGTGTCGTGCCAGCAAGGTTGTCGATCTTCTTCTCGAGTGCTTCGAGTGCACGTTCGGTCTCTTTTTGCAGTTTGCTGTGGGATTCCTGGAACGCTTTGCTGATCTTCTCTTCTACGCTGCGGAGTGTCTCCTCCAGTTTACTGAACTTCTCTTCAAACTCTTTGATCTGTGATCCGAAAATAAGATCTCTGATCTGGTCTACATTATTGACGTTTTTATCTGACATTAGTGCCTCTTTTATATTAAATTTTGCAATTGGAAAACGGGGTTTGATGCATGCAACCTGGCGATCTGCATGAGACCCATGGCTTTCCGTCCTTATTTCGCAATAAGTTTGGCGTTAACAATAGTCTGTATTATATTACGTAAGTGCATCCATTTTGCTTATATGGATAGATAACTAAGCTTCTTAGTAGTATGATTCTATAAAAATCTCTTCAAGGGGGAATGTCATGTTTCAAAAGCTGGCTCCATTGATCATCCTGATACTCTTTGCCATCGGTGGCTACTATATGAAAAAAGGCATGGACAACGCGATCCATATGGCAAAACCCAAAAAAGCATCAGAGACTACAACGCAGCCATAACCCTAAGTATCTCTGCAACTTTGGCACGGGGATCTTCAGAGCGATAGACAGGTCGTCCCACGACCGGAAAGTCCACCCCCTCTTTGGCAGCAAGTTCCAGTGTCGCGACACGCTGCTGATCGCCTGCATCTTCACCAAAGGGTCTGATACCCGGAGAGAGTGTCAAAAACGATGACGATGTCGCATCCTTGATCGCCCTGCTCTCAAAGGTGGAGCAGACCACCCCGTCCAGACCGTTTTCGTAGCTCATCCTCGCGAACTGCTCCGCTTTTTCATCGATCCCTTTTTCGTAGATCATCCTGAAGCTCTCTTCATCAAAAGAGGTCAACGCCGTCACTGCCAGAACCAATGGACGCTTCTCAAGGTGGGCGAGACGATCCATCACCGTCTGCATCGCCACTGCACCTGCACTCGCATGGATATTGAACATATCCACATCCAGCTTCGCGATCTCCTCGGCGGCATCCGCCATCGTGTTGGGAATATCGTAGAGTTTGAGATCGAGAAATATCTTGAAATCAGGATTGATCGCCTTGAGGGATGTTATAAAGGATTTTCCGTCGCGGATATAGGTACGAAAGCCCACTTTAAGCCAAATATCCTGATCCTTAAGGGATTCTGCGAGTGCCAAGTTCTCCTCGGCGGAGGGAAGATCGAGTGCTACAACAAGCTGCATAGTTTATAACCTTATCTTTTAGTGGTATAATATTATCCTAAATTCAATAAACAAGGACTAAACAGAAATGTTCGGTAAAAAATCAAAAAGATATGATATTCCGCAAGATGTGATGGATACCTACCAGTATGCCAAGATCAAGACAAACAAAGGGGATATCTGGGTCAAACTCTATGGCGATGATGCACCCAATACTGTAGCAAACTTTGCACACCTTGCCAATGAAGGGTTCTACGACAACCTCAAGTTTCACCGTGTGATTCCAGGCTTTATGGCACAGGGCGGTTGTCCGCATTCCAAAGACAATCCCGCTATGGCGGGTACAGGCGGGCCTGACTGGCAGATCGACTGTGAGACAGACACAAGTACGCATCCTCATAGACGCGGTGCTCTCTCCATGGCTCATGCCGGTCCAAACACCGGAGGAAGTCAGTTTTTCATCACCTTCGTACCCACACCCCATCTTGACGGCGTACACACTGTATTTGGCGGCATAGAAGAGGATGATACAGAGAGTTTTATGGTGCTTGACAAGATCGAGCAGAACGATGATATCGAATCTATTGAAGTAGTAGCTTCCAAGTCATAATCATTTATCTTGGGCAACCACAAGGGATTGCCCCTACAATATACATACAGATGTAGGGTGCCCTTTATGGGTACCCAAAAAAGGAACCCTCATGTTTGGATATTATAGAGTCGCAGCCGCTGTCAACCGCACCACTGTTGCCAATCCCCAAAAGAATGCCCAAGAGATCCTGTCGCTTATCAAAGAAGCCGGTGACAAAGAGGTCAGTGTCGTTGTATTTCCAGAACTCACCCTGACAGGCTACACCGCCAGTGACCTTTTTCTCAACCAAACACTTTTGGCAGCACAGAATGAAGCGCTCGTATATATATTAGAAAATATTAAGCCTATAGATACTATCGCTGTGATCGGTATAGCGCTGCTTGAAGCGGACAGACTCTACAACTGTGCTGCAGTCCTTCAGCGAGGTAAGATCCTTGGCATCATCCCCAAAAGCTATCTACCTAACAAAAAAGAGTTCTATGAGAAGCGGCAATTTGTCTCAGGGAGAGATATCGTACGTACCACCACCCAGCTTATGGGTGATGAGATACCCTTTGGGGTTGACCTGCTCTTTGGCGACGGAAAAGATATGACCTTTGGTGTGGAGATATGTGAAGATCTTTGGGCGATCACACCACCGAGCAACCACATGGCGAGCAACGGTGCCAACCTTCTGCTCAACCTCTCGGCAAGCAATGAGCTCATAGGCAAACATGAATACAGAGAGGAGCTGGTGCGCACCCAGAGCGCACGCTGTATGGCAGCCTATCTCTACAGCTCTTCAGGTGTGGGTGAGAGTACGACAGATACCGTCTATGGAGGGCATGCGATCATCGCTGAGTATGGTACTACACTTGCCCAAAATGAGCGTTTCCAAATGGAGAGTCATCTCATTAGCGCCGACGTCGATCTGCAAAAACTGCGCTGGCTGAGACTCAATGAAGGCAGCTACGGCGATGCACGCCGCAAAAAAACACGCATCATCCCTGTAGGCAAGCTGCCTGAGATATCCAAGCTACAAAGAGAGATCGATCCAACCCCCTTTGTCCCTTCCAAATATACCGACAAAACGCACCGATGTGAGGAGATCGTACAAATACAGGCGCATGGACTGATCAAACGTATGACACATGCCCATATCTCCAAAGCCGTTATCGGTATCAGCGGCGGGCTTGACTCTACCCTTGCCCTGCTCTCTACACACAAAGCCTTTGAGATCATGGGCTGGGATAGCCGTGACATCGTTGCTGTGACCATGCCGGGCTTTGGCACCACCAGCCGCACCAAGTCCAATGCCGTCAAACTCTGCGAAGCACTCGGAGTGACACTCAAAGAGATCGATATCACGTCACTTTCACTGGAGGAGTTCGAAGCGATCGGACATGATCCCGATGAACATTCTGTGACCTATGAGAATGTACAGGCACGCGCGAGGACTTCAATATTAATGAATATGGCAAATAGTGAGGGAGGCCTTGTCATCGGTACGGGTGACCTGAGCGAGATAGCCCTGGGCTGGAGCACCTACAACGGTGACCACATGAGCATGTATGCACTCAACAGCGGCATCCCAAAAACGCTTATACGCTATGTGATCGAATACTTCAAACACAACGAAACAACCGCGGCTATCCTTGATGATATCCTCGCTACACCCATCAGTCCCGAGCTTCTGCCCCACTCCGATGATACCATCTGCCAGGAGACAGAGGAGATCGTAGGACCTTATGAGTTGCATGATTTCTTTCTCTACCACTTCATCAAGTATGGTGCAAAACCTCAGAAGATACGTTACCTCGCGACAAAAGCGTTTGATACTAAATACGATGAAGAGACAATCACAAAGTGGCTCAAGCTCTTCTTGAAACGCTTTTTCACCCAACAGTTCAAACGCTCCTGTATGCCTGACGGTCCAAAAGTGGGCACCATATCACTTAGCCCAAGGGCTGATTGGAAGATGCCGAGTGATGCGGATGTTGAAGCTTGGATTAGGGGTTTATGATGAATTTTTCTTTACAAAGTTTTAAAAAAAAATTTATTTCTTTTTTATCACAAGAAGATTCCATATATCACGTATTATCATACATACTCAGTTCTATTGTCTTGCCCTCCTTGCCAATTATATGGTTTATAGTTTTCATGAAAGAGAAAATGATTTTCTCTTATGATTTTTTTACTAATGGTATGTTTGGTCTATCAGTTTTTTTCTTTTTTTCTTTAGTATTACTATTAATTTTAGGTTTTATATATGTTGGTTCTATAGCATTTTTTATTATATATTTATATCAAAAAAATAATCCAAAAGATAGTAATTCTAATATTAAATATACTCTAATTTATTTATTTATAATTAATATTATTATGATCATCCTAACATTAAATCATATCTTAGAATCACAATCTAATATTTACATTTACGTTTTCATTTTCATTTTTAATTTTTTTTTATTTATTTACCTTGGTATTGTGTATGCGGGAAAAGGCTTACATAAATTTATTGCTCTAATATCATTTATAGTAGTTTTAATTTGGTCTTCAGTGAAATTTCATGATATTATCTCTTCATTTATAGAGTCAGGACTTTTTCAATTTAGAGCTGGAGGTAATATAAAAACCGAAATTTTAGATAAAAACATTACCTTATCTAAAGGAGAACTGCTACTACTTACACCAAATAAAATCTTTATAAAAGATGATAAAAATAATACAAGAATTTATAATAGGAACAATATAATTATTAAACTGAAAAATATTAAGTAGGTAATATTCCCATGCAGAGCATGGGAAGCTGTAATGCAAAGTATTAGAACTGGTATCCCAGTTTTGCAAAGACTTTTGCATTGTCGAAGTCTGTGTCTACACCTGCGATAGTCGCATCTGTTGTCCACTCATACTTCGCCTCTGCACCTGCAAAGATATTTTCTGTAAGGTCTGTACGGATACTCGCGCCTACCCCATAGGTAAAGATCGTATCATCATCGTTGCCTACTTCGACTTTGGCAACACCAAGTGTCGGCCCGACACCTGCTTTGGTTCCCTCTGCGATATCAAACATATAGTGTGGGTTGATGTTTGCCTGAAGCATCTGGATACCGTCATTGTCATAGTTGGTGATTTGGATCTGCTGTCTGATTGCATCGCTAAAAAGACAGTTGAATGAGAGTTCAGCACCATAGAAGCCTTTCCAGTCGCTGTTACTGTTGTCAATATCCATTGCACCACCGATCAGTGCGATTGCCGGAGCGAAGTTTCTGCTTGGCGCCTCTGCCTGTACATCCGGTGTCTCAACCATCGGCTCAACCGGAGCGATATCTCCACCTGCCATCATCAATGTAGAAGCGATTACTGAAAGTAAAAGTGTTTTTTTCATGTTTTATCCTTGTTGTTTGGTTTGTAATAATTTACAGATCAAAGTATACCCTACAAGCATTACCTCTGTAAGTAACATTTGTTACACAATCAGGTATGATAATGACAAAAAATAGAATCAAGGGAAGAAGAATGTCATTCGAAACAACAGAATCGCTGCAGTCCGAGAGAGAAGAAAAGTATACAAAGTATACGGAACAAGACAAAGGCAAGCCTATCGGCGGCTGGCTTCTGCTTGTAGGTTTTGGTGTTTTTCTCAGACCCGTCTATCTGATCTTTTCACTTCTTCCTATGTATAAAGAGATGTTTCTCAGCGGTCAGTGGGAGATGATCCGTACTGTCGGACGTATGACTTACGGTCCCTATTTTATACCCTTTATCTATGCGGAGCTGCTCATCAACATCATCTTGATACTCTTCTCTTTTTACCTGATCTATCTTTTTGTAACCAAGGACTACCGTTTCCCCAAATACTTCATCATACTTGCACTGGGTTCACTAGCATTTATCCTTATCGATGCCTGGATCGGCGGAGTGATCCTTGGTGAAGAGCCTTTTGACCCGGAGACAAAACGGGAGGCAATACGTGCTACGATCTACGCAGCGATATGGGTGCCCTATATGCTGATCTCCAAAAGGGTCAAAGAGACCTTTGTAAATCACAAGAAGTGACAATCAAACATAGAATTGCTATAATGCCTAAAAAGATTATCAAAGCGAGACCATGAGACGCTCCACACTTTTCAAAGAGTTCTTCAGCAATGTCCTTAAGGGTTTTCTGGGGCTGCTGCCTATTGTCATCGTTATTATCATTGTGCTTTGGATGTATGACAAAGTCAATGCGGTAGTACAGTGGATCTTCAGCTGGATAGGTTTTGCGCCTCAGGGGCACTATTTCCTCTGGTTTCTACTGGTCGTTGCGGTGTTTCTGCTTTTGCTCTATTTTGTAGGGCATCTGATGAATACACGCCTTGCGCGCCTTTTTGAAAAGCTTCTGCACAAAATACCCGGATACTCTACGATCAAAGATATCATCAGTATCTTCATCTCCTCCAAAGAGGGAAAGCAGCGTGTCCTGGTCGTTCTGATCAAAGGTTTCGGCAATAACGGGTACAATATCGGGATCATGTACTCCCAAAAAGAGAGCATCGTCAAAGACCACTATACCGTTTCGCTCTCTATGTCCCCGCTTCCCAACGGATGGTTTATGTTTGAGGTGCACAAAGATGATATCTATGTAATTAAAGATGCAACATTTGACAACTATCTGCAGTACCTTCTCTCTATGGGGGTCAAAAGCTTTGCCGAGATCGTCAAACATGAATCGATCGAGATCACAGCATTCCCTACCCTTGCCCAATGGCTAAATAACGAAAAGCAAATCGAAAACAAAGGAGAAGCTGCCGATGAATCCTGCTGATACACAAGCAGCTATAGAGGCTGGTACATCTGAGCATCAGATACTGCCCTATCTCGAGATGGGCACAGGATTTCTCATCGGTCTCTCTATCGGCTATGTCCTCAAAAAGAGTTTTAAAATACTACTCTTTTTGACAGGTATTGCCCTCATCGCTGTCTTCGTTCTCGAGAGTCAGGGGGTCATCGAGCTCAATGAAGCCCATCTTCAGGAGAGTGTCTCCCATGGGGTCGACACCTTCAAACAGTTTGCCCTCTTTCTCCAGGAGAGACTCGAACGCTTCAAGGTCAGTAGCGGCTTGAGCGCAGTCGCAGGTTTCTTCCTCGGGCTTAAGATAGGCTGACCCTCATAGTATAGAAGTAACACTCGGCTCACACTTTTTGACTACAATAAAACCTTGTTTTAGGGAAGAAACAAAAAACAAGGAATCATCTCATGAACCCCATAGGAAGATCTACGCTGGCACTCATACTGCTTGGTACGTTGGTATCTGCAGAAGGAGAATCCATACCTCCTATAGAACCGAAAATCCCAACTATCCGTAACAGATCTCTGCAGAAGCTCTATACAGGAGGGTGATATACAGATCTCAAAATTGAGAACAAAACAACTGCAGAAAAGATCAACGGCAATGCACTTATGCTTTTTGCCGGCTATAGATTTTTTGAATATCTTGCACTCGAGGGCAGATATACATTTAAAACAGAAGCCCTTAAAAACAAAGCTGCAGAGAAGAAATGGAGAGGCAGCAATATCGCACTCTATCTCAAACCAAACTTCACGATCGCAAATCTTAGCGCCTATGGTCTGATAGGCTATGGTCAAACCGCTCTCGATAACGGAACAGATTATAGTGAAAAGAGTTTTCAATGGGGAGTGGGAGCCAACTACTCCGCGACAAAAAAGCTCGATGTCTATCTCGACTATACCCATCTTTTTGATGATAGCGGGTTTGAGGGGTTTGCCCCGGCTGATGATATCGCAATAAAGAGCTTCAACCTCGGTATTTCCTATAACTTTTAGCAATATATAGCTAAATTTATAAAAAAATCTAATAACTAAGGTTGTCTCACAGAAAAGAAGCTACAATATAAACGATGAAAGATGAGGATCGAGTTCATCTTTTGAGTGTTATGTTAGTGTAAAACCCTGCAAGACCCCCGAAAGACTCTCTATTTAAATGTTTTCACAAATTTAAATTTTAAAGGCTGTAAAATGGCAGAATTAGTAAACGGAACAGTAAAATGGTTCAACGATGAAAAAGGTTATGGATTTATCCAACAAGAGAATGGTGGAAGCGATGTATTCGTACATTTCCGTCAAGTCAACAACCCAGAGGGTGGACGTGTGACACTTGCAGAAGGTCAAGCAGTAACATTTGAAGTAGGTGAAGGTCAAAAAGGCCCACAGGCTGAAAACGTCACAGCAGTATAACCATATACTCACCATGCAGGCATCTCGCCTGCATACACTTCACCTAAATATTCAACGCCCATTCAAATCATAAGTGCAATTCACATCTAAATTAAGCAGCTACTTCTTTAGCGTATTCTTCGAAAAAGACCTCATAAGGTGTCCTGAATCCAAGTACCTTCCGTGGTCTGTGATTTAACTTTTCCTGTATGGTAATGATTTCCTC
>WFYB01000065.1 GCA_015490315.1 Sulfurovum sp.
GCATCTCCAAGCTGCTGATAGGTCCATACCGGACACATAAAGAGGCAGAGCAGGTACTTGCCCGTGTACGCAAAGAGATACAGCCCAATGCCTTCATCGCCCAGATACGCTAAAAAGACATGATAAAAGCCTCTGCCAACATCCCCTGCCCCTGCGGCAGCAGTCTCAAATACAAAAAATGCTGCCGGCGCTACCATCAGGGGGCACTCGCTCCTGATGCACTCACACTGATGAAGAGCCGCTATAGTGCCTACGCCACAGGCAATGCCGACTATATCATCAAAACCACCCACCCCGACAACAGCGACTATAGTGAAGAGAAACAGGACTGAAGAGCCTCTATCCTTTCATTTTGCAAAGAGACAACCTTTGAGGGACTGAAGATCATCGACTATAGCGGTGAAAAAGAAAGAAAGGAAGCATTTGTCACATTCGAAGCCTATCTCTCAAGCGGCATACTCAAAGAGAAGAGCCGTTTTCTCAAGGCTGAGGGAAGATGGCTCTATGTGGATGGCGAAGTTGCCTTTGATGAGGTGCTATAGTTTGCCGCCCATACGTGCGAAGATAATACGTTGAGAGATACTGTCCAAACGGTCAATAATCTTGAGATTTTTACGGATATATTTTAAAAGGTTGAAATACTCTTCAGCTTTACCGTCAGCTTCACTCATCTTTTGGATCACACTCTTCTCAAGCAGTGCATAGATGTCATCTGTTTTGGCATATTCGACATCGATCTCGATCGCAAGCTGTTTGATACGGTCATTGTCATTAAAGCTCTGAAACATTTCGATACTTTTGTCAAAGGCATTGATCGTACAGCGGTTGATACTGAGTGACTCTTTGATAAACTGAATGATATTGACATCCTCTTCATCGAGCATACCCTGCATATTTTTCAGATAGTTGTTGATATTGGTCTTGATACGGTTCAACGCCGAAGTGATCTTCAGATAGGAGACCATCTCGCGAAGATCTCTTGCTTCGGGGGTGTAACGTGCAAAGATCAATACAATGTCATTGTCTATCTTTTCTGTAAGCGAAGGGATCTTTTTGAGCGGCTTTCTGATCTCTTCGAGAGCTACCACATCCTGAGCTTCCAACGCTTCGAGCGCTTTCTTGTTCACCTCTGCAAGCGTTTTTACTGCTGTGAGTACATCACTTCTGACTTCGTGTCTGGCTTCCTGATATTTGCTTAGCATGTTACTTCTCCTTTGTTTATCCGAATCTTCCGGTAATATAGTCCTCTGTCAGCTTATTGGATGGGTTGAGGAAGATCTTCTCTGTTTTGTCATATTCGATGAGATCGCCTAAATACATAAATGCCGTATAGTCACTCAAGCGGCTTGCCTGCTGCATATTGTGCGTGACGATCACGACAGAGACCTCTTCTTTGAGCTCTGCAATGAGTTCCTCTATTGCTGATGTTGAGATGGGATCAAGTGCCGAGGTAGGTTCATCAAAAAGCAGTACACGCGGCTTGAGTGCCACTGCCCTGGCGATACAGAGCCGCTGCTGCTGCCCTCCTGACATCCCCAAAGCGCTCTCTTTGAGTCTATCCTTTGTCTCATCCCAGATCGCTGCACCCTTCAGTGCCTTCTCCACTCTGCCTTCCAGTTCACTCTTGTTCTTGATGCCCGAAAGCCTAAGTCCGTAAGCAACATTGTCGAAGATACTCATAGGAAACGGTGTGGGCTTTTGAAAGATCATTCCCACCTCTTGGCGAAGCTTGATAAAATCATTCTCTTTCCTAAGATGGAGGATATTCTCTATGCTGCCGTCCTCTTTGTAGAGATTGATCTCTCCTTCATATCGGTTTCCCGGATAAAGATCGTGGATCCGGTTCATCGCGCGCAGCAGCGTCGATTTGCCGCATCCGCTTGGTCCGATCATCGCTGTGATTTTGTGCTTCTCTACTGGTAGATTGATCTTCTTGAGCGAAGGTTTGGGTGCACCTGCATAAGTAAAGCTGAAATCCTTTACATTCATGACCAACTCTTTTGCCGCTTTTTCTTTCGCCATGGATATCCTTTTATTTTTTATTTCTGATTACAAATCGCCCAAAGAGGTTGATCAGCAATACGATCATCGTCAAGATAAACGAAGCTGCCCATGCAAGATTTCGGCTCGCTTCATCGGGATAGGTCGCGAGATTGTAGATACTCACAGTAAGTGAAGGAAACTGCCCGCTAAGATCCATTGTAAAGAACTGATTGTTCGCTGAGGTAAAGAGCAGTGGTGCAGTCTCTCCGATAATACGCGCAAATGAGAGCAGTATCCCTGTGGTGATCCCCACTTTCGCCGCTTTGATCACAACCTGCAAAATGATCTTGTGCTTGCTACCGCCAAGGGCGATACCCGCTTCACGAAGCTCTTGGGGTACGAGTGCGAGCATATTGTCTGTTGTGGAGATAATAATCGGTATCATCATGATCGCCAGTGCCACAGCACCCGCCCATCCGTTGTAGGTACCTACAGGATCAACCAGCAAGGCAAAGACAAAAACACCGATCACTATGGAGGGAGCAGACATCATGACATCACTGAGATTGCGAATGATCGAAGCGAGCTTGGAGCCGTGTCCATACTCCCGCAGATAGATACCCGCCATCATCCCAAGCGGTACGGCGATCACCGTCGCGATGAGCGCCATGGTAAACTGCCCTACGAGCAGGTTGCGTATCCCTCCCTCGACCAGATCTTTGGTGAAGGTAGACCAGTGGATACTTGTCACACCTTTGTAGCTAAGTGTCGCCAAAATCCAAAACAAAAACCCGATCCCGATCAATGCCGAGAGTGTCGAGAGTACCAAAATCACTTTATTGAGCAGCAGTCTGTTCATCCCGTCCCCTTATCGCTGTTTTCTGCCGAAGAAGTAGAACTTCGCCAAAGAAATAACTACGAAGCTCACCACAAAAAGAATGAGTGCCAGATAGTACATACTGCTCAGCTCAAGATCCTCAGCTTCCGCAAAGTTGTTTGCAAGCAAGACCGGAATCGATGTCGTTGGATCTGTGATATGCTTGGGCAGATGCATCACCGATCCGATCAAAAATGCGACTGCCATCGTCTCACCCAGAGCACGTCCGAGTGCCAGTATAACCGATCCGATAATCCCTCCTTTGGAGTAGGGCATCACCACATCTTTGATCACATCAAACTTGGTCGCTCCCATCGCATAGGCAGACTCTTTAAGTACGGGCGGTGTCGTATTCATCGAATCACGTGTGATCGCCGCCATAAAGGGGATGATCATGATCGCCAATACGATCCCTGCTGTCAAAAGCCCTACGCCGTTGCCCCCCACTGTCTTTTGCACGATCGGAGCAAAATAGAAAAGCCCCCACATCCCATAGATGATACTCGGAATTGCCGCCAGCAGTTCAATGGAGATAGAGACAGGCTTGGCGACTTTGACAGAAGCGATCTCGGTCAAAAAGATAGCGATCCCCATCGCAATAGGTACGGCAATAACCATTGCTATAACCGTACTAAGAAGGGTACCTACAATAGGAATATATCCGCCAAATATACCCCCTTCATCATCCTCACCCGGCTCCCACTGTTCATTGAAAAGAAAGTCCAATCCAAAAGTGTGCATCGCATCCTGTGCGTAGGTAAAGAGTACAGCAAAGATCCCTACCAGGATAAAAAAGGAGAGCGTCGCCGACAAAAATGAAAAGTTGCGAAAGAGTTTTCCGCCCATAGATACCCCTTGTATAGTTTCAGTAATACCGTTATTCCATAAATAGACTTGATCCCTGCATTTATGATGTCGCGATATTACAACATTTTGGTAACGAAATAGTAACAATTGAAGTGAAAAACTAGGAGATTTACTTTGCCGGTATCATTACGATACCGAAAAAGCGTTGTATTCAAGGAGACTATGGGAAGAAGATCTATTTGATTTTATGTGCTTCCCAGTATTTTCTGATCTGTTCTTTGGTTGATTCAGGCAGTGGCACATAGCCCAGATCCGCTGCTGCTTTGTCATCGTTTTTGTATGCCCAGTCAAAGAATGCGGTTACCTCTTTGTTGGTCTCTGTCTTCTCTCTTGGAAGCAGGATAAATGTCGCTGCTACAATCGGATAAGAGGTCGCACCGTCAGGATCACCGATAACTGCATAGAAGTGTTTCTCAGGTGTCCATGTTGCATATTTCGCTGCATCCTGGAACGATTTGACTGTCGGAGTGATGAAGTGCCCCTCTTTGTTCTCAACCTGTGCTGCAGGCAGGCCGGTTTTCAGTTTATAAGAGTATTCGATGTATCCGATAGCGTTTTTGATCTGCTTGATATTGGCAGTTACACCGGAGTTTGATTTGCCTGCAACCACTTTGGCGGCTGTCCATGTAGGCTTTTTGCTTACTTTGAATGTAGGGTCAATTTTGTTGAGGAAGTAGGTGAAGTTAAATGTTGTTCCAGATTTATCAGCACGCACACATACTGTGATAGGCTCATGAGGGAGTTTAAGTCCTGCATTGTCTTTCGCGATCACGGCATCGTCCCAAAACTTTGCTTTTCCTGTAAAGATCGCATCGATCGCTGCACGTGAAAGTTTGAGTTCACCGTCTTTGACACCGTCGATGTTGTATGCCAGTACGATAGAGCCCACTACTGTAGGAAATTGGTAAAGTTTCTTTTTGTCCAATTTTCCAGGCTTGAGAGGCTTATCGCTGCCTCCAAAGTCTACCATACGTTTTGTGATCGACTTGATACCGTCACCCGAACCTGTCGGTGTATAGTTCACTTTTTTGCCGGTTGCTTTGAAGTAGTCTGATGTCCATGCTTTATATACCGGCCCAGGGAAAGAGGCACCTCTACCTTTGAGTTCATCCGCATTAACTGCAGGAAGTGCAAGTGATGCTGCAACGGCAGCAGTAACGATCTTTTTGAATGTCATCTGTTATTTCCTTTAGAAAATATGTATTCCCTGACGGGTTGGCATAAGTATAAACTATCTTGGAAACAATTTGGTTACAGGCGTTATTTCTTTTTGCGAAAGAGGTGGTACTGCTCTTTTTCAAGCAACTTGTCAATATATCCCTCATCGACACGCTTGACACTTTTCCATATGCCCGAAGGCAAACGCACTTCAAGCTTGTTTTTGTCTCGAAGCTTGATGATCTTTTTTGAGGGCAAAATCTTTTTGGCGGGAGAGAAGTCTTCTTTTGTCAAATCGATATCTTTTTTATAAAACAGTGTCTGATCCTTGAAGTTTCCCCAGTTGGGTAATCCCTCTTCTGTATAAGCGATCTGATAATCGTTTTTGAACTCGACCATAATAGTGTAGTGGCTGTCAGGGTAAACCTCCACGATTTTGCCTTTGCCAAATATGAGGTCATAGACCTTTCTACCCTTTTTTGCCTTTTTGAAATATGCCATTTATACTCCTTTGTATTGTTAATCTCTATTGGATTTTATGTGATCTGGATCGAAAATAAAATCTATCAGACCAGCTTATATCCGACACCCCAGACAGGAACGATATACTCTTTTTCATTGTTAGGATCGATCTTTTTTTTGAGTCTGTTCATAGCGACGTTGATCGTCTTATCGTGAAAATCGGCACTGTCATCGCCCCAGACCTCATCCCGAAGAAAGTCTCTGTCAAGCGGCTGATGAGGATTTTTGATAAAAGTATACAGGAGTTTGAACTCAAGCTTGGTCAACTCTACAGGCTTACCATCTATCGTAAGCGTATGCTGATGCATATCAAGGAGGATATCTCTATATTTGACCTTATGGCTGCTGCTTACACCCGCTCGCCTCAAAAGTGCTTCGACCCTCAAAAGCAGCTCTTTGGGCTTGAACGGCTTAGTCATATAGTCATCTCCTCCGGAAAGAAACCCCTCTTCAAGATCACTCTCTTTGTCTCTGGCAGTAAGGAAGATCACCGGGATCGTATAGCCCTGCCCACGCAGACGCGCTACAAACTCACTCCCCTCGATACCTGGCAAGTTTCGGTCTACGACCATCAAAGCGGGATCCTCCTCTTCGATAAATTTTTCTACGTGTTCTGTAGAGAGAAAACCTGTCACACTATAGCCCTCTTTGCCGAGGTGATACTCCAAGAGTTCCAAAATATCTGATTCATCTTCAATTACAACAATCTCGATATTATTTTTTTTCATAGGACAATCGTAGTGAAAAGAGATTACATTTTGATAACAGACAATTCCCTTACATTGCATAAAATCTGTATTTGTGCTACACTTTCAAAAAAATTTGCTCCGGGTCATTCGGAAATATACAAGGATAGCGTGTGAAGATCGCAAAAGGCTTCAAGGGGAAGTACTTTTCACTGTCAGCCATTGCAGTCACCAGTGCTGCTGCATCGCTGCATGCGCATGCAGTATGCTTTGCACAGCACCTTGAGCACTTTGCTGCCAGAGAGAGCGAGACTGAGTCACCTCCGCCTCTGGATGCACTCCTGCTTACAGAATGCCCTCTGGATTACAGACGCAACCCTGTTGCCAAAAAAGCCTGCCACTGTTCCATCGTTTTCCTACAGCGCACCCTGCAGCTTTTTCACCAACTCAGACTCTTTGTCAAAAAACTCTGTCCATGCCGAAAAACCAAATCGGGTCTCGCACCTCCCACTTTCACTTCTTTTATGTAACTGAATTCTCTAAATACTATTATTGCTTACCAAGGTTTCACTCGATGGCGACAAAGGAGCACTTAACCCATGAAATGGGCGCTTGCGTCTGCGACTGCCAGAGCTATTGAGTGAAACCGACAGTATTCAGAGGCTTCTTCCATCAACCATTATCAATCCGCGTGTAACACTATTGCCTATCGTTCAATATCGCGTAGTTATCTATAGTGTTGCCTACCTAATTGTCATATCTAAAGGAGACAATGATGAAAACATTTGTTACAGGATTCCCGCGTATCGGGGAGCAGCGAGAGCTCAAATTTGCATTGGAAAAATACTGGAAAGGAGAAGTGCCTTTCTCCGAAGTAGAAGAGGTCGCAGAGACACTCAAAAAGAGACACTGGAAGTATCAGAAAGATGCCAATATCGATGCAATCAGCATCAATGATTTCTCTCTGTATGATACAACTCTTGATACCATGATCGCACTGGGACTCGAGCCCCAAAGCCATCAGGATATCGATGACGATACCGAACGCTATTTCGCGATCGCCAGGGGAGATAAAGAGCACAGAGCACTGGAGATGACCAAGTGGTTCAATACCAACTACCACTACATCGTACCCGTACTTGATGAAACTACCGACAAGCCGGTCAATATCGACAAGATCAAAGCTGAATACCAAGCGGCAAAAGCGGAGGGTATCACACCCAAGATCAATCTGATTGGCCCACTCACCTTCATCGCCAATGCCAAAAACAGCCAAGGCGAGGATGCCCCTTTTGATGCATACGAAAAAGTCATGCAAAAGTATGAAGCCCTGCTTGAGCTGATCGCAAAGCTTGATGAGAAGATCATCGTTCAGTTCGATGAACCTGTCCTTGTCACTGACAAAGCAGCAGAGCTTGCCATGCTCACCAAAGATGCCTATACCAGACTCTCAAATGCTGCGGCAAATGCTGAGATCTATGTCATCACCTACTTCGATCATGCGACCGAGGCGGTCAAGGCACTTTGTACCACACCGGTTGTGGGAATAGGACTGGACTTTGTCTATGGAGCCGAAAACAAAGAGGTGGTCAAAGATATCGCAGATGCGGGTAAAAAGCTCGTTGCCGGTGTGATCGACGGACGTAATGTCTGGATCAGTGATATCTATGCAAAAGTCTCACTGCTTGAAGAGATCGCAAAGGATATCGACAAAGAGGATATCATCGTATCCACCTCTTGCTCACTGTTGCATGTCCCTTTTACCCTAAAATATGAAGAGAAACTTGACAGCGAAGTCAAGTCATGGCTGGCATACGCCGTCGAGAAACTGGGTGAGCTCAACCTCACTGCCAAATGTTTCTTCGGTGAGACATTGAATACAGAGGAGCAGGCACTGCTCGAGGCAAACAGACAAGCCAACCAAAGCAGAAGAAACTCCCAAAAGATACACAATCCTGACGTACAGGCGCGCATGGAAACGATCGCATCCCTGCAGAAAAAACGCATCCCCTTTGAAGAGCGCATCGTCAAGCAGCATGCCAAGTTCAACTATCCGCCGCTGGCAACCACAACGATCGGCTCCTTTCCCCAGACTGCCCAAGTGCGCCAGACCAGACGTGCGTTCAAAAACGGAGAGATCGATGAGGCAACCTATATCGAAAAGATGAAAGCCTTCACCAAGGAGTGTGTAGCGTGGCAGGATGAGATAGGACTTGAGGTGCTTGTACATGGCGAGTTTGAGCGTAACGATATGGTCGAATATTTCGGTGAGCAGCTTGACGGTGTGGCATTTAGCCAGAACGGATGGGTGCAGAGCTACGGAAGCCGCTGTGTCAAGCCGCCGCTGATCTATGGGGATGTCAGCCGCCCTTCCCCAATGACACTCTTCTGGAGTACCTATGCGCAAAGTCTGACAGACAAACCGATGAAGGGGATGCTCACCGGTGCCGTGACGATCCTCAACTGGTCTTTTGTCCGCGATGATCAGCCGCGCTCACAGACCTGCTACCAGATCTCGTTTGCGATCCGAGATGAGATCGATGATCTGCAAAATGCCGGTATCGAGATGATCCAGGTAGATGAGGCTGCCTTCAAAGAGGGGTATCCGCTGCGCAAGGAGAAGCGTCCTGCCTATGAGGATTTCGCACTCAAAAGCTTCTGGGTCAGCACCAATGTAGCCAAGGAGACCACACAGATACACACCCACATGTGCTACTCCGAGTTCAATGACATCATTCAGACCATCGAAGCGATGGATGCCGATGTCATCTCGATCGAGACGGCACGAAGCGGCAATGTACTGCTCAAGGTCTTTGCACGTACCGGATACAAACACGAGATCGGTCCCGGTGTCTACGATATCCACTCACCGCGAATACCCAGCGTAGAGGAGATGGTCGAGCAGATCGAAGCACTGCTTGAAGTCCTCCCCGCACGCCAGCTCTGGATCAACCCAGACTGCGGGCTCAAGACAAGAGGCTGGGCAGAGGTCAAACCAAGCCTTGAAAATATGGTCAAGGCAGTCAAGATCGTCAGAGAATCTCTCTGATTTTCATTCCAGGCGAAGAGATCCAACTTCGCCTGGGCTAATGTTTTTCAATAAAGTTCCGTATTGCACGGCGTAACGTATTGATCTCAAATGTAAACTTTTCAATATAGTTGGGGAGCAACTCTTTCTTGTTATAGATCAGGCGTTGATGGATCTCATTGATCAGCAGATGCATATCTTCTGCACCGATCGCCCCTGTCAATCCCCGCATATCCACACACAGCATTCGTATCTGTTCATAACGGTGTTCTGCCACCAATTTCTCAAAGACCTTGTCACTCTCGCCATAGGCATTGTCAAACTCTTTGAGTATCTCGATATAGAGTGCCTCGCTGTTGTTGGCATGGCGGATACCTTTTTCTACATTGAGCCCCTCATAGTGTGCGTAGGATCTGTTCTCCGTCCCTTCAGACGGAGTAGTTTCCACCACACTTTCAATGGTCTTTTCAGAGAGATACATCGCCAATGCAGTATAGAGTTTTCCTATGTTCAACGGTTTGGCGAGAAAGGCATTGATCCCGCTATTAAACATCTTTTGGATCTCACTTTCAAGTACCAGCGCCGTAAACGCTATGATAGGCAGCATATCGAATTTGCTGTCCAGACGTATCATCTGTGTTGCTGTGTAGCCATCCATGATCGGCATATTGATATCCATCAGTACCAGGTCGAAATCTATCTTGCTCTCTTTGATCAGATCGACCGCTTCCTGACCGTTGTTGGCGACACTGATATTGATATCTGAATGGTGCAGCAGATTGATCAAGACTTTCTGATTGATCAGATTGTCCTCGACGATCAGGATATGCTTGCCGCTAAACTCCCTAAAGTGATCCTGCGTAACATTCTTCGTAGCATGAATATGTGACTTATAGGTACGAACCTGCGGCATATCCTTCTCTTTTTCCCGGCTGAAGGCAGACGGAAGCTTGATGTGATAAAGGTCGATGATCAGCTCGAAGATACGCTCCTGGTTCAACGGTTTGAAGAGGTGGACATCAATAACCTCATCGACAAAACTGTTCTGATTCGAATACATCAGGTTGTTCAATGCAATGACCTTCAACTCTTTGCCAAGCTTTATTTTGTTGAGATACTCTACCAGCCTCGGCGTAAAGAGGCTTTCGCTCAGGACGATAATATCGTAGGGGGTCAGATTGGGGATATTACGCAGGAACTCCTCTTTGGTGACGACTTTGACTTCATGTTTGAAGTAGGCAAACATCTTTTTCATTGCCAATGCCGCATTATAGTTGTCATCCGCGATAAAGACTTTTTTGACCGTAAAGATCTTTTCAGGGAGACGGTACATCCGTTTGTTTTGGAGATCGGAGATCTCAAACGGCAAGGTAAGCGTGTAGGTACTGCCCTTGCCTACCATACTCTGGACACTGAACTCGCCACCCATCATCGAAATCAGTTCATTCGCTACAAAGATACCCAGCCCTACATAGACCCCGTTCTCCTCATTATAATAGGGTGTCAGGAGATTCTCCAAAGCGATACTGTCCATCCCCTCACCCGTATCGGTAAATTTGAACTGCAGTTCAATATTGTTGTCAAAGGTATTGAACATCGAAATTTCAAGTTTGACCTCTGAAGCATGGAAATTATCCATGATATGCTCAAGCACGCTGTTGAGAATCTGCCCAAGATGAAGCGAATCCCCAATGATCTTTCGGGGTACATTGTGATTGATATCAAAGATCAACTCTGTATTACGCCCCGCATACTGTGAGCATATGGAACCTGCAACTTCATTGAGCACGTTGTTGATATTGAACTCGTCATTGCTGATCGTGATCTTCTTTGACTTCAGACGCAAAAAATCTATCAAGTCATTGGTCACACTCAAAAGACGGTTCTCAACATTGTCAAGCACCTCCTCTTTGCTTTGATACGGCTTGCTGTTCTCTTGTGCCGCATGACTGTTTTTTTCAAGCGCCTTGAGTGCAATGGTATGAATATTTTCGCTCATATTGGTCAAGAGTTCATTCTGGTTCTTTTCCATCTCGAGCTGTTTTTCGAGCATCTCCCGATGTAGTCTCTGTATCTTTGCCATCTGTTTTGAAGAGACATAGAGAATACTGATCCCTATCAATGCCAGACTGAACAAAGCGATCCATATCCAATAGCTCTCAATCGCATCCGTCGTAAACGTACCTGCACCAAAAAGGGCGGAAGAGAAACCACCTGCCATGACTGTTTTTTTCATTTACTCACTCCTGTGAAAATTATTCTACCATTAAAAAACTATATCTATGGATATGCTTGACTTTATTACGCCAAACTTTCCACAACTGCTTCCATAAGTGAAGCTGACTGTGATATTGGATATACTCTCGTTATGAAATTAGCAAGTATCGATGTAGGACTCAAACGTATCGGTGTGGCGATCTGCCTGGATGGCAATATCGTACTGCCACAGGATGCTATCCTCCGCAAAAACCGCAATCAGGCTGCTAGAGATATCAACACTTTTTTGAAACAGTGGGAGATAGAAAAACTGATCGTCGGACTTCCCAAAGGCGGCAGCAGCGAAGCAGAGATGGAGCGGCGTATCAAGCACTTTGTCTCGCTGCTTGAGCTAAATATCCCCGTCGTCTATCAGGATGAACAGGGCAGCAGTTTTGAGGCGACAGAGATGACAAAAGGAGACTTCCGTCACAAAAAAGACGGCAGGATCGATTCGGTAGCCGCCAAGATCATCTTGGAGCGCTATCTGGAAGGCTATTACTCTCCCATCAAATAGCTATTTTCGTTTGAATTTACGGTAGATCATCAAGAGGATCGGACCGTATTTGACCAGCAGCATCACTATTTTTTTCATCTAAAGTCTCTCCTTGAGTATCTGGATACGATTGTAGGCACGCTCTATCTTCTCTTTTGGGATCGTTCCCTCCCGTACCATGGAGGCTATATTTTCTACCACTGTTTTGACAGAGACACTCTTGGCAGGGTCGAGCTGATTGCCAAAAAGAAGGATGTCATCTCCTGCATTGACAGCAAGTCTGATACTCTCTCTCAAACCGTACTTTTTGCTGATCGCCCCCATCTGAAGATCATCGGTAATCACCACCCCTTGAAAACCGATCTTTTCCCGCAGCAACCCCTCAACTGTCTTTTTGGAGAGTGTCGCCGGGTAGTCTGGATCAAGCTTTTTGTTGAAGACATGGGCGACCATCACCGTATCGGCTTTTGTTTTGAGAAGTTTGTAGGGCTCCAGCTCAACCGGTTTCCAAAGGTTCGTTACATCCACAAAGCCTTTATGGGTGTCACCTACCGAAGAGCCGTGACCGGGGAAGTGTTTCAGGGAGGTTAGTACCCCGTAGCGGTGCATCGCATCCATGAAAATGGAGGCGTACTTCTGTACCGTTTTGGGGTCTTTGCCAAAGGAGCGTCCCAAACCGTGTATGACATGGTTTTTAGGATTGATGTCAAGGTCAACAACCGGTGCAAGATCGTAGTTGATACCCACACTTCTTAACTCCTGCGCCATCTTCTCATACGTCTGCTTCATATTGCCCGACTTTACCACATCCGCTGCTTTTGGGAATTTACCGTAAAACCCGTATTTGCTCTTGAGACGTTGTACTCTGCCGCCCTCCTGATCGACCGCGATGAGCAGCTTCCTGTCACGGCTGCACGCCTGAAGCTCCTTGGTCAGCTGGGCGACTTGCGCTTTGGAGGCGATATTTTTGGGTTTGCTTTTGTCAACCGGGTTATAATCAAAGAGGATCACCGCACCCAGATTGTACCTCATGATATCTTTGCATATCTGTGAACCCGGCTTGGCAGAGGTACCATGAAAACCCACCATCAACATCTGCCCGATCCTCTGTGCGAGCGGTACTTCTGCTTGCAGCAGTGTCATTGTAATACCTATTGTAAATAAAATATTTTTCAACATCATACTTCCTGAATTTCTAATTCCTAATTCTACTATATTAGTATTCGGTTAACCTTGATCAACTACCATACGGTTACAAGAGCATCCAATAATAAACATTCCTGATCTCTCCTCCCCCAATAGAATTCAGGTCTCCTTTTAAATATTTTCCTCCTTTTTCATAACTGGATGCTCTTTGAAAACAGCGTTAAACCATTCCTACACGATTATTATATAATGGTTTGGTATAATACAAACAAAAAAGAAAAGGCATGACAATATGATCAAAAAATTCAGTTTGGCAGCACTGCTTCTGCTCTCACTTCTTACAGTTTCACAGGCACAATCTGCCGTACAGTACCCTACGATGAAAATCACCGATATCAATGGCAAAAGCTACACCGTCAAAGGTACCGAAAACGGTCTGAATATCGAAGGGGTCAAAGGCAAAGTTGTCTTTCTCGAGTTCTTCGGACACAACTGCCCGCCCTGTCTTGCATCGATCCCTCATCTGATAGACCTGCAGAAAAAATACAAAGACAAACTTGCCGTGATCGCGATCGAAGTGCAAGGATATACCACCGATCAACTTCGGGAGTTTGCCAAACGAAAAGGGATGAACTATACCGTTGTCTCTGACCGTGATGCAGGCATGCTCGTCGACTATATCGCGCAACGTGCACAATGGAGAGGCTCTATCCCATTCCTTGTCGCGATGGATACGACAGGAAGCGTTCAGTTTGTACAGGCAGGTATGTTGCCTGAGGCTGCACTCGAGGATCTCATCGCACAACTCTCCACCCCTAAAAAAGCAAAAGCTGACAATAACGCATCTACCCCTGCCAAAGCGGAAAGCAACAGCAGCAAATAGACAAAAGGTGACACAAAAGTGCCACCTTTCATCATCTTTTTTCATTTAGAGAGTGAAGAATTATTAGTTTTATAGATATTCCTATATAATAGAGAAACCATCCCACTATGAAGGATTCTTTATGCGATATCTGCTGATACTTCTCTTCGCGCTCTCTCTCGAGGCTTCAGACACACTCCAAAACGATCTTCGCAGCGAGATCATCAAAGTTGAAAACGCACGCCTGCAAGCGATACAGTCACTCAATAAATTTCTACAGACGGTTGAAGCACATCCGCAGCAGCAGACGCTCTCTGATGCCGCAAAGATCATAGAGACAAATGCGATTGCCGTCATCGCAAAAGAGACGTCCCGTGTCGAGATCACCAAAGCGGAGGCGATGGCAGCGATCTCCAAAGCATTGGATGAACTCGAGTCAAGTACCCCTTCCAAAACACTTGAAGATGATGTACTCAAACGCATCGCCAAAGCGATCAGCTCCGTAGAGTTCGCCAAAGCCTCAGCAACCAAGCAGATCGTCGAAAGTGCCCATAGCGCAGAGCTTGGCAAACACACACCCCTGCAGCAACTTGCCTATCCAAAGCAGGCGCTCATCATCGCCAAAAATGCCAGTGCCGTACAGATCGCACAGGCAGTTGCCAATGCCGAAGTCGCCAAAGCTGTCGCGACAATAGAGATCGCGCGCTCATCGATGAGACTCAAACCGCATACAGCTACGCCCGAAGAGCTAAAAAATCTCGAAAAGACAGAAGCCGATGCCACTGCCAATATCTCCTCCTATCTGGCACATATCGAAGTGACCAAAGCCAACATGCTCGCCAAGATCGCCAAAGAGGTTGCCAGAGTCGAAGTCGCCAAAGCTGCAGCCGGCATCTCCGAGAAGCACAACATCAATACCTATCCGACTAAGCTGATCAGAGCAGACTGATTGAGAAGTACCATTAATTGAGAAGCACTTTGCCGTTCTCAATACGGATGGTTCCCTCAAGCTCTGCTTCATAGACCCGGTCTGCATATCTCTCGATCGCTTCATCCAGCGTCGGTACCCCCTGACAGAAATAGAAAAAATCATCTTTGGGTATCTCACTGCTTACCGAGACACCAAAACGTGCTGAAAATGCCTCGATATCATAGATCGCCTTGGCTTCGCCATCAAGCAACAGCCTGTTGGTACCGCTGCTCTCGGTCAGCCTATGAGGCAATACCCAGATCTCCTTGCCCATCTTTTGGGCAAACGCTACCGATCGCATCGACCCACTATCTATCTCTGCCTGGGTCACTACAAGGATATCACCGAGCGCAACGACCACTTCATTGCGCACGACAAAGCTCCACCCGGTCGCACGAAATCCGTCCACAAACTGAGAGAGCACCAACCCCTTCTGCTCAATCTGCTCGATCAATTTTTGATTGATTGCGGGATAGCGAATGTCCAGACCATTGCCCATCACAGCGATCGTATTGTCCGCACCTGCCCCACTGTGTGCCGCTGCATCCACCCCCATCGCCGCACCGCTGACGACACAGACACCGCGCTTGGCAAGCGCCTTTGCCAGCTGGTATGTCATCGCTCTGGTATAGTCACTGATATTTCTGCTCCCTACGATAGAGACTTTGGGACGCTCAAGCAAGGAGAGATCACCTTTGTAAAAAAGTGTCTCGGGATACTTCTTCATCGCCTGCAGTGCAGGGATCTCAAAGGGTACGGTATGGCTCATCATATCTCCCTCTTTTTTGATATATTTTACTCACTTAAAAGAGAAGAAAGAGGAAAATATGACAAATTGTCATATCAAAAGAGATATGGCCAGATGAAGTAGGCAACCAACGACAGAACCGTAATGCCAATAAAATTAAGTTTCAAACCTATCGTTGCCATCTCTTTGATACTGATCACACGTGAGCTCATGACAATAGCGTTTGGCGGTGTAGCGATAGGCAGCATAAAGGCGTAGCTTGCCGCGACCGTCGCCACCATCAGCAGGATCGTACCTTCCATCTGCGGCATGTTTTTGCTAAATTCATAAAAGATAGGGATCGCTATAGATGTCAGTGCTGTATTGCTCGTCACTTCGGTAGAAAATGTCACAAAAAGTGCCACGACCACCAGCATCCAAAACAGAGGCAACTGCGAGATAAAAGCGAGCTTGTGGGCTATTTCAGCCGCCAGCCCCGTCGCACCAAATGCCGCAGCGATACTAAATCCCGCACCAAAAAGAAAAATGATCTCATATGGCATACTGCGGGTATCCTCCCACTCAAGAAAGCCGATCTTGGGTACAAACATCAAAAGACCGAAACCGAGCAAGATCAATTTTTCGTTCATAGCGATACCAAAGAGCTGTTTTAAAAAAGTGTTGGCAAAGAGGATGAGTGCCAAGAGAACAATCAGACCATAGAGTCTCTTTTGCGGTGCAGTAAGTTCGGGGGTATGTTCACTCATCTCATCAAGCTTCTTGTTTTTGAGATCAAGAGAGAGCAGCCATGGCATCACAAGCAGCATTAGTATCACAATAGGCAGCATAAAAAGCATCCACTCGCCAAAAGTAAGCTGCGGCAAATGGTGCTCCTCCAAAAAGCCCATCAAAATAAGGTTGGGGGGTGTGCCAATGGGTGTAAAAATCCCACCGATACTCGCCCCATACGCCGTAGCAAGCAAAAAGCGTACTTTCAGGCGCGTCTCTTCACTCAAATGGAGAGCAATAGGCATCAGCATCAATGTAATAGTCGTGTTGGAGAGGATCGAACTGAGCAGTGCTGACGTAACCGCAAGTGCATAGATAATCCCTCTGGCTGTTTTTGGGAAAAAGCTCAGAAGCTTTGCAGAAAAGTAGCGGTGCAATCCGGTCTTTTCGATCGCGATTGCGAGCATAAATCCCCCAAGGAAGAGAAAGATGATCGACTTGGAGTAGTTTGCTGTCACAGAGGAGGTGTCGAGGATACCAAATATGGGGAAAAGAAGGATCGGCAGAATAGAAACTGCACCAAGTGGCATCGCTTCATTTGTCCAGAGTGTCACAAGAAATGCGACCAGCCCTATCAGTGTGGCATGCTGCATCGTAAAGCCCAGCAGTGCCAGCGCAAAAAAAGCCAGACCGATTACAACTGCTATCACTATCCCTCTCATCACCTACTCCCTTTTGTATATCTCATCTATATAGACTACATCGACATCTTTTAAGATCGGCTTAGCCTCTTTGAGTGCCTTTATGGTACTTTTGTGCGGATGCCCGATAGCGATGGCATAGCCGTTTTTCTTCGCAACCTTGACAGCCTTTTTGAGTTGATTGTGTATATAGCCTATATCCTGCCTGTTGTCGATAAAAATATCCCGCCGCACATAAGCATCCCCCTCTTCATGGGCGATCTTTTTGACCTTTGATGAGCCTACGGTAAAGCTGTCTACAAAGACAAAGCCCTCTGCTTTGAGAAGATCATAGAGCTGTTTCATCGCCCTATAGTTGCTCGTAAAGGTGCTGCCGGTATGGTTGTTGATATAGACAGCATTGGGGAAGAGGCGGCGCAACTCTTTGACCCTCTCATACATCTGCAATCTGCTAAAGGAACGCATCAGTGTCTTGGTCTGCGCGTTAAACTGTGCAGATCCTGACTCCATAGGCAAGTGGATCATATAGTGGTTCAAACCTTCGGCAAGCCTGTTGGAGTGCTTCGCCAGAGCATAGGGAGGGAAAATAGAGGGTGTGACATGAAATGGCAATGTACGTATCGCTTCCAACTGTGCCCGGGTATGCACATCATCGATGATGATCACCAATCTGGGTCTTTCCCCACGGTATGCCAGTGCGACCTTGCCATTATGTGGCTTTCTTGCTGCTGCCTTTTCACCCTCTGTTACGGGTGCTTTCGCCGTGACACTTCTCTCTTTTTTTACTCTACCCTCATCTTTGACTTTGCCTACAGGTACTCTCTGTTGCGCTATATTTTTGGGCTGTTTCTTTTTTTGTACTTTCTTATGGGTTTGCTCTATCTCTTTGGTAGGATGTTTAGACGGATGTTTGGCACGGATCTGTGAAAGCTCTTTGAGTATCTCCTCCTGAGAATAGGGATAGATCACCTCTTCATCTACAACCACCGCTTTGGCACGCTTATCCGTCGTCATATAGCTATATCCCACCGCGATCAGAAAACCAACAACCACCAATCCCACAATCACCCTGCGGATCAACACACTGCGATCACTTCGTTTGTTTGACTTGCCTCGTCGCGCTGAACGACGTTTTTTGACTGTTTTTACTTTCTTTTGTGTGTTAGGTTTTGGTTTGGGTCGTTTCGAAGAAGCCGCCATATCACTCCAGTATGTTAAAGTGGCACAATTATAGCAAGCGGAAGGTTAAAGCGCTCAGCGTTCAGCATGTAGCGTTCAGGATAGGTAAATTATGATCTGCACTTTAATATGAATCGCAAAAAAAATATAAACTAATCGCCAATTCAACCAATAAGTGCAATTTCTAAAAAATAGTCGAGAAAGAGCGGGCTAACCGAATATAGGTTATCCTTTTTTCGACCAAAAAGAAAGGAATTGCATGACCTATAAACAATTAACCCTACAGA
>WFYB01000066.1 GCA_015490315.1 Sulfurovum sp.
AATCAACCTTACGGTTGAAAGGAGTATGAGGTATTAGCGGCCGTTTCCAGCCGTTATCCCTCTCCAAAGGGCACGTTAGCTATACATTACTCACCCGTCCGCCACTTAGCTGACACCCCTGGCAAGCCAGGGGCCGTTCTCGTTCGACTTGCATGTGTTAAGCACGCCGCCAGCGTTCACTCTGAGCCAGGATCAAACTCTCCATTATAAAATAGAATGGTTTGAACCATTGTCAGAATCACTTAAATAGTATTGCTATCTAAGAATTCTTTATCACCTTTTATTCAAAAAAGGTGCAAAAATTAAATCTCAAATAGACGTTCGTTTGTTTACTTATATTTGGTTGTCAAAGATCATTCATCAACACTCTTTCTAGCAACTCGCTAGCTGTCCTTGTGTTGTTGGACGCGTATTATAGCACCGAAGTCCGTCATTGTCAAGGGTTTTTCGCCATTTTATACTTTTTTTTTGCTTTTTTTTATTTACTTACATATAATATAAAATAAATACAATTTTTTGGATGAAAACTTTCTCCCATCTTTAAGCACAACTTCTTTACAATTAATTAGTTTTAAGACTTTCTAATTTTATCAAAAAGGTTAAGTTGAATGAAAATACTCCAAATGATCATGATGATTGGGTTACTTTCGCTATTGTCAGGATGCACTCCATCCCCTGAACCGTCTGCCAACGAAGAGGCAAAGGCAGAAGCCACGATCCACCATAACCGTACAGAGGCCAAACAGGCACAGGAGGAGTATATCAGGCTGCAAGAAGCACGAAATAAATGACTTTTCCCGTCGATTAACTTTGGATTAATCTCTCTTAACTATACTTGCACACAACTAAAATACTATTTCATAAAGGATGATGTATGGCTTTATATGACAGAGACTACACACAAACTAATACCGGATATGTCCAGGAGGCTGCAACGGTCAGCTTCATGAAGCAGACCTATCAACTACTGGCGGCGAGTATGCTTGCGGCGGCGGCAGGTGCCTATGTCACTATGCCCTATGCTGAAACGATCATGCAGTACAAGTGGATCATTTTTGGAGCAGAGCTATTGGTGCTCTTTTTTGGATTGAGCATGTCAAGAGGAAAGCCCGGATTGAATCTGGCAATGCTCTTTATCTTTACATTCCTGACCGGTGTTTCACTGGTGCCGCTTTTGGCATCTCTAATCGGTATGGGCAATGGTGCGGTCATTGGCAATGCCTTTTTGATGACAGCAGTACTCTTTGGGGCACTGAGTCTTTTCGCTATCAACAGCAAAAGTGACTACTCAAGCTGGGGAAAACCCCTCTTTATTACACTTATTGTTGTGATTATCGCCTCTTTGGTCAACTATTTCCTGCTTCACAGCCCGATGATGCATATCATTATCACGGCAGGGATTTTGCTGCTCTTTAGTTTTTTTACGATTTACGATACTCAAAATATTGCAAACGGTGCTTACGATTCGCCTGTAGATGCCGCCGTATCGCTCTATCTTGACTTCCTCAATATGTTTACGGCACTGCTGCAGCTTCTGGGTATTTTCGGGAACGATGACTAAAGAAGAGACCTCTAAGATTGAGCGTCTCATCGATGCAAATCTCAATCGTCTAAAAGAGGGGATCAGGGTCGTCGAGGATATCAATCGGTATATCTATGACGACCCTGCACTTACCGCCTCTCTCAAAACACTTCGGCATATGCTGCAGACTCTTTACTCACAAGAACGTCTGACCCACAGAGATATCCAAAATGATGTACAAAAGGGGACTATTGCCAGTGAACTGAAACGAAGCAGTCTCAACGATCTTGTAATCGCCAACTTTTCCAGGTCACAAGAAGCTGCAAGGGTGCTTGAAGAGAGCTTCAAACTGATCGATCCGGAAAAATCGGCTCTCTGCAAAACGATACGTTATGGACTCTATAATGCAGAAAAAGCGTTTTTTATCTCTGCACAGGAGTCTTAGAATGTCCCTTAACGAACAGCACTTCAAACTCAAGATAGGATAACGGATACTGATTCATCAGCATTTTGGTCTCCTTATAGCTCAACTGTCGTACTCCACCGCTTACACCGCTTTTTTTGATATAGCGAAAGATCTCTCTTGTGGAATCAAATGAAAGCACATACTCTCGTAGTGTATATTCCGCATCATAGTAACGGTCAAGGATCTCCTTAAGCTTCTGGGCACTGTAGATCGGAGAGGCTATCCCTGCAGTATGGTGCAGGGTCTTAAATGTGTTGGCTGTAAATATAGCGAAGTAGGCCTCTTGTCCCAATGAGGAGAGCCAGGAGAGTGTCTTTTCAAGATCTCTGCTCCACTGCAGCGCGGAAGAGGAGACAATCACGCTCTCTTTAGGAAGCTGAAGCTCTGAGGGACTGTTGAAGTCCATACATACTTTTTCGACCGTTTCTGCATTCGGATGTCTTTGAAGCATCTCTTTGGAGGCATCCAGCGCGAGGAAACGGTCTATTTGGTACCCTTCTCTCTTCAGTGCCTGATAGACTGCACCGCTGCCGCAACCGACATCCAAGAGTGTCTCAATCTTTTTACGCTCTATCATGAGGATCAGCTCAGAGACAACTTTGGATTGTATCACATTATACTTACCGTAGCTATGTGCAAAGCGTGAAAACTCTTTTGTGATACCGGATAGGTTCTTGTGGGCTTTTTGCACCTTTTCTCCTGCATTGAAGCATATTTATCAGCATTTCAATTTTTTTTGGGTATAATCGCCCGAATTATATCCAAATTTTTGTTTGGATAGCTACTTAAACTATGAGGCATATCGATGACATCAACACTATTAATACTTCAAATTATCCTAGCGATAGCAATCACTATCACTGTTCTTCTGCAAAAGAGTTCAAGTATCGGACTGGGTGCCTATAGCGGGAGCAACGAGTCCGTATTTGGTGCGAAGGGTCCTACAGGATTTTTGGCAAAAATGACATTTATCTTGGCTTTTCTTTTTATCATCAACACCCTGGCATTGGGATATCTCTACAATAAACAAAACAGCAGTTCAATTGCGGACACGATCACACCCAAAAACAATGCAGTTATCCCCTCAACACCTGCAGCACCGACCGCTCCCAAAAAGTAATACTCCCTTTCAGGGAGGTTCTACCTCTCTCTTATTCCCCTAAAAACATTCCAATTACTTACCCACTAAGCTGAATAAGGGTAAAATTTCATCAAAGTACTACCAAGGAGATAAAAATGGTAAATGAAATTTTGGATCATACTTCTGAAAATATGGACAAGAGTCTCGAGGCGCTCAAGAGAGACTTTGCTACCCTGAGAACAGGAAAGGTGACTACCACCATTGTCGACAATATCAAAGTAGACTACTATGGTACGCCTACAGCACTGAACCAGGTAGGCAGTGTCATCGCTACGGATGCCACTACCATTGCGATCACACCATGGGAGAAGAGCCTGCTTCCGGACATCGAAAAGGCGATACAGGAAGCCAATATCGGCGTCAACCCAAACAATGACGGTGACTTTATCAAACTCTTCTTTCCTCCTATGACAGCAGAGCAGAGACAGGAGATCGTCAAGCAGGCAAAAGCGATGGCGGAGAATGCGAGAGTCGCTATCAGAAATATCCGAAAAGAGGCGAACAACAAGATCAAAAAACTTGAAAAAGAGAAAGAGATCAGTGAAGATGAGTCCAAAAAAGCACAGGAGCAGGTGCAGAAACTGACTGATGAACATATCGCCAAAGTGGATGAGGCTTTCAAAGCAAAAGAAGCAGATATCCTAAAGGTCTAATATGAATCTCGAACAGGTTTACAAAGATGCAAATGCGCTGTTGGAGGGACATTTCCTTCTCGCAAGCGGCAATCACTCCGCCAGGTATCTCCAGAGCGCAAAAGTGCTTGAGTACCCTAGCAAAGCCTCAAAACTTACAGATGCACTGGCGAAACTGATCACAGATGCCGGGATCGAGGTCGATACCGTGTGTGCACCCGCACTCGGCGGTGTCCTTGCGGGTTACGAACTTGCACGCTCCCTGGATGTCCGTTCGATCTTCGTAGAGAAGGATGGTGAGGGAGGTATGGTGCTGCGCCGCGGATTTGAGATCACACCCGGAGAGAAGGTGATCATCTGTGAAGATATCATCACTACAGGTGGATCTGCACTCAAAGCGGCACAAGCTATCGAAGCACTGGGCGGTGAAGTCGTCGCTTTTGCCTCTTTGGCAAACCGAGGATTCTGCAAACGTGTCGGAGGAGCACAAGAGGCAAAGATAGAGTGCAAACTGCCTGCGGACAAACCGCTCTTTTCGCTGGATGACTTTACCTTTGAGATGTATAGTCCCGATGAGTGCCCCCTGTGTAAGGCGGGTATGGGTGAGGCTGTCAAGCCGGGGAGCAAAGGCTGATCTCCCGGCTCTGCTTTATACCTTTTATTACAAAATCCTCCAAACCAACGCGATCAACTCTATATCGATATCTGTTTTTCTTGGTTTGATCTTGAAACTTTCAATATTGTAATTGTCGATACTGTAACGTTCATGGATCTCATTTATTTTGTCTTCGAGTTCATACTCCAGCGCCTCTAACGCCTCAGAGATCTCTGCGACACGCTCCTGTGCCCTGCTCATATCGCCGCGCTCCTTGAGTATCTTGCTTCCTTTGCTGACGGCACGACCGATCTTGCTCGTGCTTGAACGTCCAAAGAGCGCTCCGAGTACCGCAATACCCGCTTCGATCATAGAGGAGGTAGAATCGGCAGACTCTTTTTCCACCCTCGCTTTGGCACGGTTTAGTCTCTCTATGAGTGTTTTCTCTTTTTTGGCATAGCGCTCTTTGAGCTTTTCGATCTCCTGCTCTTTTTTTTCATTGAGCAAATCCTGAAGCCTGACGATAAAATCGGCTCTGCTCTCATTGGGGCGTGATTCGAGTTTGGGCTTTTGGCAGCGGTAGAGCTCCAGATACATATCACGGTAGAGCTCCTCTTTCAACTCTCTGGCTGCCTTTTTGAGTCCCTTGTCTTCAAGTACAAACTCCGGTACCGCCTCATAGGTCGCATCTGAAGGAGCCTTCTTTGGAAATTTGTCAAAATGAAGCACCTCTTTTTGGGCTTCATCCCAGCTGTAGTGATCGCTCTCTTCATCAAGCACAAGATAGCGCTCCTCCTCCTGCTCTATATCGATATTTCTACGCTGCTGGAAGAAGTGTACCCTCGCCTTCGCAGCTACGGTTGATACAAAATGGTGCTCTCCGCTCGGATCGGGCTCGAAGTATTGCACAATGGAATCATCGATTCGCTGGATCACACCCTGCTGCCCCGTACTCTGTTTGTGGTGTGGTGTGCTGCTCACCTGTTGGGGCTCTGCTTTCTCCAGCTTCTCTTTCTGTGGCGCCATCAGTGCAGCAATATCCTGACGTTTTAGAGGTCCTTTAAGATAGGAGAGTACCCATCTGGTCGTAAAGAGCCTAATATCATCGAGGTGGGCGCTTTTGAGGAAAAAGGTACGCTTTCTGAGATTTGCCAGCATTGTTTTGATCTCTTGTCTCTCGTAACTCGCTCCTACCTTACCCCCAAGTCCGTCGATCACACGCTCGATGTCCTGAGTGGTCTGCAAACGTCCGATGAACCATGTGCCGATATTGGAGAGTCCTTTGTAGTCAAGGTCGACCGGGTTTTGTGTACTCAGCACCACCCCTACGCCAAAGGCACGTGCCTGCTTGAGCATCAAGAGCATCGGCTCTTTGCTTGGCGGATTTTTGGTCGGAGGAAAGAAACCGTAGATCTCATCCATATAGAGCAGTGTTTTGAGTGCACTTGTGCCGCTTTGGCGACGCATCCATGAGATATACTTGTTTAGCAGCAGCGTGACAAAAAACATACGTTCATTGTCATTGAGGTGTGCGATCGAAAAGATAGAGATCTTCGCCTTTCCATTCTCATCATAAAGCAGTCTCTGGATATCGAGATCGACCCCCTGCAGCCACAATGCGAAGTTGGGGCTCGCAAGCAGTGCATTGAACTTGGTCGCCAGCT
>WFYB01000067.1 GCA_015490315.1 Sulfurovum sp.
TGATGGAGCAGGCGGGGCTGCAAAATGACGGGATATTTGTCATGGATGCAAGCAAGCGCGACAGCAGACTCAACGCTTTCTTTGGGGGTCTTGGCAAGAGTAAGCGGGTTGTGCTTTACGATACCCTCTTGGAGAAGCTCAATACCAAGGAGCTGCTCGCTGTGCTCGGGCACGAGCTGGGGCATTTCACTCACAAAGATATCTGGAAAAACATCGCATTGATGGGGCTGCTGCTCTTTGTGGCGTTTTATCTCTTTGGACATCTGCCTGATGCACTCTTTACCGAGATGGGAGTGATTCCTCATGCGGGTGTGAAGATCGCTATGCTGATGTTGCTGCTGCCGGTGCTGAGCTTCCTCTTTACGCCGTTTATGAGTTATGTCAGCAGACACAATGAGTATGCCGCAGATGCCTACGGCTCGGCAGTAGGGGGCAAAGAGCACCTGATCTCTGCACTCTTGAAGCTGGTGACTGAGAACAAAGCATTTCCCAAGTCACACCCCTTGGTGATCTTCTTCTACCATACCCACCCGCCGATCCTCGAGCGTCTCAAAGCGATGGGATATGATGCGACAGGTGTCATCGTCGGTGAAGAGGATGAGAAAACGATAGAGGAGCCTCCAGTGCCAAATGACGGGATATTTGCATTTATAGACAAAAAAGACGATGACCGTTAAAGAGGCACTGGATTGGGCAAGAGAGAGCCTGCAAGATCACTGTGAACGTCCGCAGTTTGAAGCAGAGCTACTGCTTGTTTATCATCTTGGCAAAGAGCGTACCCATTTGATCCTGTACCCGGATGAGCCGGTATCTGATATCACAGGGTTTGAACGATTGATACAGAGGCGTGCTTCCCATGAGCCTTATGAGTATATTGTAGGCAAAGCAAGTTTTTATGATATCGATCTCAAAGTGGCTCCCGGTGTGCTTATCCCGCGTCCGGAGACGGAACTGCTCATCGACGAGGTCTCCAGGATCATTGAAGAAGAGAAGATCACTTCTATTGCGGAGATCGGTGTAGGGAGTGGGGCGATCTCTGTTGTGCTTGCACGCAAGTTTCCCAACCTAAAGATCGTCGCAACCGATATATGTGATATGCCGCTCAAAATTGCTGCTGAAAATGCACAACATTGGGGAGTAGCAAAGCGTATAGAACTGCGAAAAAGCAGTCTTCTCGATGATCTGCATGAACCTGTTGAAATGGTTGTCTCCAACCCTCCCTATATTGCCGCCGATGCACCATTGGAAGCCAATGTTGCCGAGTATGAGCCTAAGGAGGCACTTTTTGGAGGAGAGAAGGGGGATGAACTGCTCAAAGAGATCATCGACACAGTCAGAGCCAGAGGGATTAAGTGGCTGGCGTGTGAAATGGGTTATGATCAAAAAGCCCCTATTCAAGCATATGTCAATGAAATTGGAGTAAAATCTATATCATTTTATAAGGATCTTGCGGGACTTGATCGCGGGTTTGTTATAGAGAATTTTTGAGATATTAAGTTTTTTCTGTTACTTTTTTTAGAAAAAAGTAAGCAAAAAATCGTCATTTCTCAAGTGCACGGACGATACTTTTGTCGCCTTGCTTCGCAAATATGGGCGACAACGTATCTGTGCACCCGATGAGAAATGACAAAAAAATATAAATATAGAAGGATAAGAATGAAACCGATATTTAGGGGTGTAACGATAGCCTATCTCATACTGCTGGGTGCAACGCTTGGGGCGGTGCTGTATGCCGGTATTGTGGTAGCACCGGTGACGTTCCATACGGAGCAGTGGCTGGGCGATGCAGCGCTTAGTCAGTATCAAGAGGGGCTGATCATGACACAGAATTTTGTCAGGCTCTCTTATCTTGTTGACTTTACTGTGATCGCTGTGGTGCTCTATGAGGGTTATAAATACAAAATGTTTGAGAGAGACAATATCACGCTTATTGCGGCTTTCTTGGTCTTGGCAACAGGTGTGATGTTCGGACACTATTATATCCCTGACATTGTCAATATGCAGCTTGCGGGCGAAGCGATGACGAAATCTGAGGTGTTTATCAATACCCACAAAGGGAGCGAGATCAATATCAAGATCTTTGCGGCAGCACTGTTGGTATTGATTGTGCGTAACATGCAAAAAGCATGTAAATAGTAATGAGGAATGAGGAATGAGGAATGAGGAACCGGTAGATATTCAGAAGCAACTTAAGCATCCTTTTGATCCTATTGTTTTCAAAGATACACATACCCTGATACTCGGCTCTTTTCCAAGTATAAAATCATTTGAAAACAACTTTTACTATGCGCATCCTCGCAATCAGTTTTGGAAGATTCTTGAAGCAGTTACCGGCTATCCTGTCAACAACCGTGACCAAAAAATATGGTTGCTCAAAGAGATGGGATTGGGACTTTGGGATATGATCGGCAGTTGTAGCCGTGACAACTCGCTTGACAGTTCTTTGGAAGATGAAGTGGTCAATGATATTCCGGCACTGCTTGAGTCCTACCCGAGTATACAGAAGATCGCTTTCACCGGCAAAAAGGCGCAGGCACTCTTCGAGACGCATTTTGGACATCTCGATATTGATCGCGTTTATCTACCGTCTCCCTCTCCGGCGTATGCGGCGATGGGGTTTGAGGAGAAAGCAAAGATATATGCGGAAAAATTAGAAATAGGAAATAAAAAGTGAGTGTCTGGGCAATCGGTGATATACAGGGTTGTTATGATTCGCTGCAGAGACTTTTTCAAAAGATTCAGTTTGACCCGCGTTACGACAGGTTGTGGCTGGCGGGTGATCTGGTCAACCGTGGACCAAAATCCCTTGAAGTACTGGAGTATCTTTATGAGATACAAGATAGTATAGAGATCGTCTTGGGCAACCATGATCTGACACTCATAGCAGCCTACTATGGTATCAAAAAGTCCAATCCGACGATAGATCCTATCCTTGCATCCCCCAGAGCCAAAGAGCTCGTAGATTGGCTGCGGGGACAGAAGTTTTTGCATACGGATTTCAAGCTTGGCTACTGCATGGCACATGCGGGGATCTCCCCGGAGTTTGATCTGGGTATGGCGATAGCGTATGCCAGACGGGTAGAGCAGAAGTTGCAAAGCCCGGATGCCCAACAGTGGCTTCGTGCTGTTTTCAAGGGTGGGGTAGAGCGTTTTGATAGAGATGCGCGCCCGGAAGATATAGACCGCTATATCGTCAGTAGTTTTACGAGGATGCGCTACTGCTACAAAGACCACCGTCTTGATTTCAAACAGAAGGGCAAACCGACTGATGCCCTCAGAGCCAAAGGGCTCAAGCCATGGTTTGAGTGTGAAAACCGCAAAGAGATCGAGCTCAAGATCCTCTTTGGTCACTGGTCAACACTGGGGTTTTATGAAGATGAGCATCTGCTCGCGCTCGATACCGGCTGTCTCTGGGGCGGCAAACTTACCGCTGCCAGACTCGACAGTTCAGAAGCACCAAGGATCGTGCAGGTAGAGTGCCCCGGTGCGATGAAGCCGGGGGAAGAGGGTTAGTCCTCTATCATATGTCCGACAAATTTGGACATGTTGTTGAGTATTTTGCCGCCTCTTCTATAGCCGAGTGCACAGGCTTCATAGGCGTAAAATACTCCTGCTTGGTAGTATCTCCCTTGTGCGTCTCTTGGCAGTTCCACATACTCCTGATAGATCATCTTGTGGTTATCATAGGCACCTTCTTCTCCTTCGATGATCGTGCCTTCATCATCCAGGATGCGTACACTCTCACCCTCTCTGCCGTAGATCGGTTTTTGTACCTGCTTGCCTGAAGCAAAAGGTTCAAAAGAGGTCTCAAGCAGCAGCGGATGATCCGGGTAGAGCTGCCAGAGTATCGCCAGCATTCCTTTGCTTTGGAAGAGCAGGGTATAGGCAGGGTTGAAGATGATCGCTTTTTGGTTCTCGATGATCTGCGTAAGCAGGAGTGCCAGATCGGGTTCTTCGAGTGCGATATCTTCCCATGGGATGAGCTTGAACCAGAGTTCATACTGCTCTCCGTTATACTCTATACCCTCATCGGGAGAGAAGGCGATATCGTCAATATAGGCAAACTCTGTAATGTAGCCTGCTTCTGTGGCAATGTACTGCAGCAGACGTACGGTATTTTCCTCTTCGGCATTGCCTCTAACGGAAGTAAAGAGAAATTTCCAGCCCTCATAGCGATCTTCGAAATCGTTTACATCCTCCTGTAGAGTGACAAGACGTTTGAAGTTGTCCAGAAGCGCTTCATAGAGTCCATTGAACTGCTGACCCTCATCGAGTCCGTTTTTTTGGAGGATCGCCCACTGTACTACGGCAGTCTCAAAGACGGCAGTAGGTGTATCGGCATTGAACTCAAGCAGTTTGATAGGCTTACCATCGATACCGCCTGCCAGATCGAAGCGTCCGTAGAGATGCCAGTGGATATCATTTTCCCAAGTCTCTTTGATCTGTTCGACAAGGTTGAAGGGGATACCGAGTTCATGGAAGAGGTTGTGGTCTATTACATATTGTGCTGCTTCTACGAACATATCGTAGAGGGTATTGCCCGCTTCGTAGTAGGCTTCGGCTTCCTTCTGGGTGACAAGTACCAGTTCATCTGCTATATAGGGGGTCTCGTCACTGTCAGTATGCCAGGTAAAGCCGAGTTTCTCAAGGTAGGCAGGATCAAGAGGTTGTACTTTTTTGAGCTTGACCATCTCTAACCGCCAAAGAAGCCGCCGCTTCTACTGAAACCGCTTTTTGTAGATGTTTTTTTACTGTTGAAAAAACCACTTCTTTTCGAACTCATACTTTTGCGTGGTTTGTTGAAACTACTTTTGCTTCTGGAGTAGGTTTGGGGGGATTTGTAGCCGGCTTTTCGGTTGTTTTGGTAGTTTTGGTTGCCAAAGAGTTTGCTGCCGATCCATGCGCCGAGCATATATCCGGCTGCACTTGCCAAAATGGTTTCCCCCAGTCCCATACCGCCTTGTTGTGCGATACGCTCCTGTCCCTGCGGATCGGTGAGATTGGATTGACCCGCATCGATGCGTGCTGCCTCCTGTGCGACGAGCGCATCCATCTCTTCGCGTGTGAGTACACGCTCACTGCCGTCAAGGCGCTTGAGTATAATACGTGTCTCATCGGCAGGGAACTCATCTTTGATCTTGTAGCGTCCCGGTGCAGTCTCTTCGATGACGACGAAGGCACCTTTCGCCTGAGGCTGCTGATCCTGCTGTTGCTGCTGTTGCTGCTGTTGTGTGCATCCGGTTACACCGCTTGCGAGCAGGGCTCCAAGTCCGGTTGCTGTTGCGAGAGTTGAAAATGTTTTGATATATTTCATGCAAAAATTCCTATATAAAATGTGGGTTATCATAGCAGAATTTGGTTAATATTGGCAAGAAAGGAAAGAGGGTAAATAGAGAGAGAAGGAA
>WFYB01000068.1 GCA_015490315.1 Sulfurovum sp.
CCGTTCTCATCCACATAGGCGGTAAAGTAAGCGGTATGCACCATCAGCGGTTTTTTGAGGATCAGATGCTCTGTCTTGAGTGAATCATACCACTTCTGCACCGTCTGCATATCTTTGTCCGTATAATGTTTGGTCACATGCTCCAGAAGTGCTACCGGTTTGCCCAGCCTGATACAGCCGTGCGAGTAGCAGCGTACTTTTCGTTTGAAGAGCGATTTTGCCTGTGTATCATGCATATAGACCGCATGTCTGTTCGGGAAGATAAACTTGACACGTCCCAAACCGTTCTTCTTGGAAGGCACCTGCACAAGTTTGTAGGGGATATAGCCTTTTTCATCTTTGGGGTATTTGCTCCAGTCTACACTTGCGGGATCAACTTTGGGGGAGCGGAGATCATAAGAGTCTTTGTGCAGCTCCATCCCCTTGGCAGCGACCCAGCCTGGATTTCTCATAATCTTGGGGATATAGGATTTACGCATGATCGAGTCGGGTACATTCCACTGTGGATTGATCTCGACATAACGCATACGCTCAGAAAAGATCGGTGTCTGCATATTGCGCTTGCCGACAATGACATTGAATTTCATCGCTGTTTTGCCGTTTTCGACAATGCGTACTTTAAATTCAGGGACGTTGATCAATGCATAATCCTTGCCCAGATCAGGCTTCATGATCTTAGCACGTTCGATATTGAGCCGTACCTTATTCAGCGTACTTTTGGAGGTGTTGGCATCCCGCTGCAGCGCACGGTAACGCTCTATAAGTTTGTCAAACTGCGGATTTTTGGGAACATAGGGTCGTAAGATCTGCTCGATCGGGAGCCCTGCCTTGAGCTTTCTGAGTATCTCCTCACGATCAACTTTTTGGCGGTATATCTCATAGTCCGTTTCAATCTCCTGCTCTTTCTTGGCACGCTGTGATGCCTCGAATGCCTTATAGTCGATACAACCGTTGGCAAGATTTTCCGCATAATCGACAAGCAGCTTGCTCATCAATCTGGAATCCCTGCTCTCTTTGACTCTCTTATAAAGCGGACGCTTGTCACAGAGTGACATATATCTATCCTCTTGCAATATCTTCAAAAATGCCTCTTTCTGGGAAGATCTCCACCCCTCTTTGTCCGGACCGAACAGTCCGCTACATCCTCCCAGCAGCATCGCCATTGCCAATGCCGCTACTATCCTTATTTTCATCTCTCTCCCTTTATATCTTTGGCGCAGCAATAGGCGCTTGAAAACGCCCATTGAAAATTGTACCCGCCGAGTCTCCCCGTCACATCGAGCACTTCACCGGTAAAATAGAGTCCCTCAACTCTTTTGCTCATCATTGACCTTTCGTCTACTTCGTCGGTCGCGATGCCCCCTTTGGTCACCTCAGCTTTACTGTAGCCAAAGGTACCCGCAGGAGCCAGACGATAACGATGCAGTGTTTCAAGTCTCCGATATGTTTCTGTGTCAACCTGATAACACGGACTGTCTTTGATGCCTAATTGTATCAAAAATGCCTTAGTGATGCGTTTGGGCAGCGGCAGCATCGTACTAAGCTGTTTTTTGCTCTTTTTGATCCGATCGAGCGCAAAGCCGGGCATAAAATCAATCTCTATCGTGCCCTTTTCCCAATAGAGCGATGCATCCAGTACGGCCGGTCCGCTGATACCTTTGTGTGCAAACAGGAGGGAGCCCTCACACTTGTGTTCTCCAACTGTGATAACTACATCCGTCGAGGCACCCGCAAGTTCTTTGAAAAAAAACTGCTCTTTTTGCAGTGTCAATCCCACCAGTGCCGGGGCTGTTCTTGTAACAGTATGTCCAAATGCTTCGGCGATACGGTAGCCGATATCACTTGCACCCAGACGCGGAAAACTCAAGCCGCCAGAAGCTACTACTACCTCTTTGACACTGTAGCTTCTGCGGTCTGTACGAATAGTAAAGTATGCGCCTCTTTTTTCTACATCGAGCACCTCTTCGCTTAGTATCAGCTTCTGTTTGCTTGCCTCTTTGCTCAACAAATTGACGATATCTTTGGCGGAGTGTTTACAAAAATATTGACTCCCTTTGCGTATCTCTACCTCAAGCCCGCGCTTTTTCAGCCATGCGATTAGGTCATCCTGATCGAACGCTTCGAGCGCATACCGGACAAAGGCTTCCTCTGCAAGAAAAAAAGCACTCCCCATCTTCTCATTGGTAATGTTACACTTCCCTCCGCCGCTGATGAGGATCTTGGCTCCCGGTTTGGGATTGTGTTCGATGAGAGCTGCACGCCCTTTGGGAAGCTGTGCGGCAAGCATCAACGCACTTGCACCACCTCCGATAATCACTGTCTCATATTTCATAGGTGATATTATAGCTAACTACACATAGACTCCACATGCAAATCATTATAATAAATTCAAATAATCACAAAAGGATTTTCATGCCAAAAATAATTGTAGCCGCAACCCTTTTTATCACACTCATATCCTTTGGAGAAAGTGCCGAAAAATACGACACGACCGCATTTCGTACCGCTACCAAACTCTGCTCTTCCTGCCACGGTACTGCCTTTTATATGGCAAAACAAATCGATGATGATGACTGGGATTTCTACTTCAATACCCCCGGCAAACTGGAAAAGATACACCAAAAGATCCCCAAAGGACTCGCAGCGGTCAAAAGCCGACGTTTCAAAAACCATAAAAAACGTCTGCTCAAATTTTTTATCGCCAACTCCAAATACTCCGGCTCGGTACACGGCTGTGATGCCAACTTCTGCGGTACCCACCATTAACTCAAATTTGATAGAATAGCGTATGCGTTCTATCATTTTATTTTCAATATACGCGACACTGCTCTATCCAAACAGTCTCTTTACTATTACCGACAAACATGGACATGTAATCCAGAGCAAACAGCTCAAACCCACACACAATGCCTTCCTGGCACAAAAAGCGACAGAGTATTCACTGCAGGCGATCTATGACGAGCTGCACCGAGAGGAGAACCTTGCCCGTGCGGCAGCAGCAGCCAAAGCAGCGGCACAAAAGATCGCTGTGGCAAAACAGTCCGCTAAAAAAGCAGGCAAAACCTACCGACTCTCAGCAAAAGAGAGAGAAGCCCTGCTGCGCTATGCAAGATACTTCAAAGGGGGCAGATATGTATGGGGCGGTACCACTCCCGAAGGCTTCGACTGCTCAGGCTATGTGCAGTATCTTTACAAAAAGCACCATATCAATCTGCCGCGTACGGCATGGGCTCAGTCAAAAGTCGGTACACCTGTGGCAAAAAATGCCCTGCAAAAAGGGGATCTGCTCTTCTTCCTGACAGACAAATCACGCGGGATCCCGGTAACCCATGTAGGCATCTATCTGGGTAACGGACGTTTTATCCATGCTGCATCCAAGAAGAAAGGTATCATCATCTCTCCTATCGACCACGGCTACTATGCCAATAAATTTGTCACTGCCAAACGTATCCTAAAAGCGGAACAGTCATAAACTTAACACTCCGCTAACACTTCTCTAACACAAGGGTAATGCACTTTTTCTATACTTTGGTATTCATTTTATTGAAAAAGGAGCGAAAATGAAAACCCATTCCATACTACTCAGTCTGGCGGCACTGCCCTTTCTGGTTGCCTGCGGGGGCGGAGGCAGTGGCACTACTGAGACCACACTCGCCTCGACACCGACAAGCAAGCTGACAGGGACTGTACCCGGCACAAAGATAGAGGCATTCTGTAATGACGGCAAGTACTACCGTACCAACTCTCACGACAACGGTACAAACAGACACCCTTTTGAACTCAATGTCAAAAAAGATAGCATCTGTACACTGATCATGACCATGAACGAGGATGATGATACCAGAAGAACCATCAGCGAACTGGTATTTCAGGATCCTGCAGGCACTACTTCACCGCAGATTCATATCATAGGAGAGACTGTTGACTTGGGTCATGTCGATCTGCCGAAAGAGCCGACAGATATGACAGACAATGACCATGACCATGTCAATGATGACCCTGTGCCTGTCGATCTCCCTTCAGGAGCATCAGAATCCACTACAACCAACACTCCCCATGACAGCAATAATAACGGAATGCCCGATGTTTATGAGGACAGTAACAATAACGGCACACCGGATGCCTATGATGACAGCAATAACAATAGTATACCTGACATCGAAGAGGATAACGATCATGATGGTATACCAAATATGCTTGAAGATGATGACGATGATGGTCAAATAAACTACCATGATGATGATGATCATGACGGTATACCAAATTATAGCGATGATGACTATACTCCACCTACCAATGATGGCAATACCGGAGGAGGTACAACCACATCCAACGGCTATATGCTCACAGCATGGAATGACCTCGGTATGCACTGTATGGATGGCAATGATTTCTCTGTCTGGTCTGTCTTGCCTCCGTACAACAATCTGCATGCACAGCTCAAAGATAAAAACGGCGGTCTTGTCACTTCAGGTGTGATACTCACTTATGAAGCGACCACGGGTACAGACGGTAAGATCAATACCTCCAGTGCGGACAAAACAAACTTCTGGAACTACAGCAGCAAACTCTTCCCCGGTTCCAACCTACAGCCTGATGTGGGATTAACCGGTGTTAAAACACCAAGTACCACACCACAGCCACTTCACTTTAATACTACACATCAATGGTGGGAAGCTGAAGGGATACCGATCACACCTTACAATGATGACGGTACCAAAAACTACTATCCACTGGTCAAAGTCACAGCAAAAGACAGTGCCGGTAATCTGCTTGCCACTGCCAAGGTCGTATTGCCGGTCAGTGACGAGATGGACTGTAAACGCTGCCATGCGAGCAACTCCCTCTCACCCAAAGCAAAACCAAATGGCGGATGGGTCAACGATACAGATCCTGAAAAAGATTTCAAACTCAACGTCCTGCGCCTGCATGATGAACGTATGCCAAATGCAGTCAAAGACCATATCGCTTCACTGCAAGCCAAAGGATACGACTACAATGTTACAGGACTCGAGGCGACCGCGAGAGCAGGTACCCCGATCCTTTGTGCCGCATGCCACAGTTCCAACGCACTGCCTGGAACCGGTGTAGACAATATCAAACCGTTTACAACAGCGATACATAGTTACCATGCCAATGTCATCGACCCCTATACCAACCTGGCGATGAATGACAGCACCAACAGAGGTGCCTGCTACGCCTGCCACCCCGGTGCTCAGACCAAGTGTCTCAGAGGTGCTATGGGTGATGCCAAAGATGCCAACGGACAGAACACAATCCAATGCCAAAGCTGTCACGGCAAGATGAGCCATGTCGGAGATAGTAATAGAAAAGGATGGCTCGATGAACCAAACTGTCAGGCGTGTCACCATGATGGTCAGCGTGAGACATCAGCGATTGATCCTGCGACCAATACACTCAGACATGTGATCGATACACGGTTTGCGACCAATACCAACACGCCGATGACAGGTATCAGTCTCTACCGATTCAGTACAGGTCACGGCAAACTGCAGTGTGAGGCGTGCCACGGTGCCACCCATGCGATCTATCCTGCACATCAGGCAGACAATCTGCTTGCAGAGGGTATCCAAGGACATGCCGGGACGATCGGCGAATGTAGCAGCTGTCACAGCTCTGTCCCCAACACTGTCAGCGGTGGTCCACACGGTATGCACCCTGTCGGTCAAAGCTGGGTCAAAGGACATGAGGATGTCGCAGAGAAAAACCCTGCACAGTGTAAAGTCTGTCACGGACAGGACTACAGAGGTTCTGCCCTCTCCAAAATGTTCACGACACGTACACTCAGTGTAGAACACGGCAGCAAAACGCTCCAAAAAGGCCATCAGGTCTCCTGTTATGACTGTCATAACGGACCGAGTGGGGATTAATGATTACCGCAGGAGGGATGTTCTCTCCTGCTCATCTTCTCAACCAGGTAGCACTCCATTAACACTCTCTTTTGTACAATCAAGTAAAAAACGTTAAAATAGTACTGTAAAGGCAATAATACAATGAGACTACTGCTCCTTGAAGATGACCAGATACTTTCAGAAACCCTGCAGCTCTTTCTTACAAGAGAAGGTTACCAGGTAGATGTCGCATTGAGTATGGAAGAGGCGGAAAATCTAAGTTTCGAAACTGATTATGATATATACCTGCTTGATATCAATCTCCCTGAAGGCAGCGGATTGGAACTGTTGCGGAACCTGCGCCATGCAGAAGACACTACCCCCACAATCTTCATCACTGCTTTGAATGACCTGTACTCGATCTCTGAAGCCTTCAAACTTGGTGCGATCGACTACATCAAAAAACCGTTCGATCCGCAGGAGCTTTTGATCCGCCTGCAGGCAAAATTCAAAAACACACTGCTCTCACACGGATCGATCCAGTATGACCCAAAAGCACAGCTTCTTCGAAAGGACGGAGAGATCATCGATATAGGCAATGTACAATATAGGATTTTTGTCAAACTTCTGGAGAACAAGGGCAATGTTGTGACAAAAGAGGAGCTCTACAACTGTCTGGAGCACACTTCTGATACGGCACTGCGTGTAGCGATTACCAAAATCAAGCAGCGTTTGGGTATAGAGATCAAAAATATTCGCGGCAAAGGCTATCTCATTGAAACGGTATGAAAAAGAGTCTCTTTTCAAAAACTTTTTGGTCTTTTTCTCTCTGATGGAGATCCTGCTGATGCTGCTTTTTATGGAACTCTATCATGCTGAGTACAAAGAGTACAAAGAGAAACTCTACAAAACGATGCAGCTTTGCAGTTACACTATGGAGTGCAAGCAGTTTTCTTTTGATTTTACGCCCAAAAAGAAACATAAACGCAACATACTTTATGAGAGTAATGGCTATTACAGTTATTTTGATATACCCAAATCCCAACAATACCTGCTGAAAATCTCCTACTCCAAAGATGCTCTGCAGCATGATCTTCAACAAATCCGACATGGACTTTTGATCAAGTTTGTATTTGCAACACTGCTGTTGCTGCTAATCGCATTTCTATTTACACTTTACAGTCTCAAACCGATACGTACAGCGCTTCGTATCAATGATGAATTTATCAAAGATATTCTGCACGATTTCAACACACCGATCACTTCCATGCTGCTCAATATCAATATGTTTAAGAAAGAGAAAGGGGATGACCCCTTTATCAAGCGGGTATCCTACAGTGTCGATACCATGCTGCTGCTGCAAAACAATCTCAAAAGCTTTTTGCACCACTCTCCCTCCCAAAACAGTGAGGTCGATATCGCCGCACTTGCAAAAAAACGACTGGAATTCATACAAAACCTCTATCCGAAGATCCGCTTCGTCTATGAAAAAAAGAGCGATCTTACCAAATGGACCAACGAAGAGCTCCTTACACGTATCCTCGACAATCTTTTGAGCAATGCTGCAAAATACAACCGTCCCCATGGCAGTGTCCGACTCACCATTACCAATGATTCCCTCTCTATCACCGATACAGGCAAAGGTATAGAAGATACACAAAAAGCGATGCAGCGCTACTATAAAGAGCAGGAGAGAGGGATAGGTCTGGGGCTGCATATCGTACAGAAACTGGCAAATGAGCTCAACATCGCCCTAACCATTCACAGCCGTTCAGGCGAAGGTACCGAAGTGATCCTTGACTTTGCTGCCTTAGAGAGGAGCCAAGCATGAAACGGCTTGTACTGATACTCTTTTTTGCACTCAATTTCCATATAGTGCTGTATGCCGATATAGATGACCGGATCAAAGCGATACAGCATGCCCCTGCTGCCGAACGCTACAAGCTTATGAACGCCTTCAAACGTGAAATCGTTCAGATGAAAGAGCATGAGCGTATCGAAGCACTCAAAAAACTGAGTCACATCAACCAAAGCAAACATACCAAATCCGTTCTCAAAGAGCTGGCAAAACATTCACGTGGAGCCTACAGCAAGCAGCACGATCATGAAAGGCAAAGCGGAGATGAGGATACTACCCATGAAGAGAGCAATAGTGAAAACAGTGAAGCTATCGAAAATGATGATACAGAAACAGCTATTGAAGAGAGTAGCGGTGAGACAGAAGAGAGCGTTGAAAATGAAACTGACAATCAAACCGAAGAGAGTGTCGAGGATCAAACCGGAAATGAGGCTGAAGAGAGTGTCGAAAACGAAACGGAAGAGCATGTCGAATATGAAGCAGAAGAGAGAAATGAAGAGGAGCATGATGATGACTAAACTATGGATGGTACTGATCACTGCAAGCACAATGAGCTTTGCACAGGGAATCGCTGATGAGGATTTTGACGGTGTGCCTGATGCTGTGGATCAGTGTCCACATACTCCCTTTCTCAATGAGGTCGACGCACAGGGATGTACCACCACCATCCTCACCCTCCCGAGTGAAGCCGAATATGACAGTATGACACTCACCATAGGATATGGATTTAGTACCAATGAAGAGCTTGTCGGCAGAGAGAGGCAGGATACCGGAACTGTGCAGTTAAGCTATTACAGGAACAACTGGAGCTACTCAGTAAGGACAGGCTACTATTCACACCACACAGATAGCGGGATGCTTGACACCACACTCAAGATCAAAAAACGTATCACACTCAAAAAAAACCTCAAACTCGGACTGGGTATTGGCATCAAACTGCCTACCTATCAGTTCACAGGTAACCGAACCGACTATACCCTCTACAGTTCGCTAAGCTACTATCCCAGCCGAAAACTCTCCTTTTTTGGAGGGTACAGCCACACCTTTGTCCAGGATCAAAAGGTCATTACGCCGCTGCAGGATACCAACAGTGGCTATGTAGGTACCGGATACTTCTTCACCCCTTCATTGTATGCCAATCTCTCACTGGGACTATCCCAAAGCAAATTTACCAATGAAGAAACAGCTACCGTCATCGGCTCTACACTCTATTACAAAATCAACGAAGAGTGGTTTGGCACACTATCCTACAGCAGAGAGATAGACCACACACGCCACGATTCACTCAGTTTCAAACTGGGCTACAAATTCTGGTAGTGACACTATGCTAACAGAGCCCTAACAAAATGGTCACACTCTTAGAGTATACTTGTTATTGAAGAAGTTTTCTTCTTTTAAATTTGATTACACAAAAGCTACAGTCTCTGTAGCTTTTTGAGTCCCTCTTTGACCAGATCTGCAGTATCTCCGCTGGCACCCTGCAGTGCTTTTTGGATCGCCTCTTTTTTGAAGCCCAGACTCTCCAGTGCCATGATCGCTTCACCAAGTGCACCGCTATGACTCTGAGTACCCTCGCCATCGACGATGAAGTCCGCCAGCTCTACAAGGATGCGGCTTGCCGCTTTGGGACCGATACCCGGTACACGTTTGAGCATGCTGACATCTTTGGAAGCGACCACTTTGGCAAAGGTCTCAGGTGTAAAGGTCGAACAGATCGCCAATCCCACCTTGGGGCCTACCCCGTTGATCTTGAGTACAGTATCAAACATCTTCTTCTCGTTGTGATCTATAAAGCCGTAGAGGGCATTGGTATCCTCTCTGATGATCTGAGTGACATTGAGTTTGACCTTTTTGTCTTTTATAGCGTTGGAGGTATTGATCGAGATGTGTACCTCGTAGATCAAACCGCCGACATTGATATGTACATAGGTGGGGTCTTTTTTCTCCACTGTGCCTTCGATACCGACAATCATTGCCTATCCTTTATATTGTTTTATGACCAGTTGTATAGCTGCAGTATAGCCTGTATCTCTCTTCGAGCGCTAAAATATGTCATATTGTAATATTTTTATCTCAAATCAACATTACGCTAAAATATGCACAACCTAACACCAAAGAGTATCATGCGGCTACGATCGATCTTTACCAACAGTTTCGGTATCCTCCTCTCACGGATCACAGGCTTGGGGCGTGATGTCCTGATGGCATCAGCGCTGGGTGCTTCGGTCTGGTCAGATATGTTCTTTGTAGCATTCAAACTGCCAAACCTCTTTCGCCGCATCTTTGCAGAGGGCGCCTTCACCCAGGCGTTTATGCCCTCCTTTATTGCCAGCCGCCACAAAGGGGTCTTTGCCACGGCAATCTTTTTGAGGTTTCTGCTTTTTCTTGCAGCATTTTCATTGCTCATCACACTCTTTCCCGAGCCTATTACCAAACTACTCGCCTGGGGATGGGATGAGAAGCTCATCGCCCAGACAGCACCGCTGACTGCGATCAACTTCTGGTATCTCGATCTGATCTTTATCGTGACCTTCCTCGCTACGATACTTCAGTACAAAGAGCACTTTGCAACGACAGCACTCTCCACTGCTTTGCTCAATATCTCAATGATCAGTGCACTCTGGATCTATATGAAATCCGACCCCAAAACAGTCGCCTATGCGCTCAGCTACGCCGTATTGATCGGCGGTATACTACAGGTCGTTGCGCACCTTATCGCGATCAAAAAGCTCAAACTCCACAGGGTACTTCTGGGAGGATGGCAATACCGCCGAAAAAAAGATGTCAAAGAGGAGATCAGCCACTTCAACACCCTTTTCCTACCCGGCATACTGGGCAACGCTACACCCCAGATATCAGCCTTTATCGATACGATACTCGCTACATTCCTCGCCACCGGTTCGGTCTCTTATCTCTTCTATGCCAACCGTGTTTTCCAACTCCCTCTGGCGATCATTGCGATCGCTACGGCAACAGTGCTCTTCCCCTCGGTATCCAAAGCACTCAAAAAGTCCGATGAGGAGGCTGCCTACCGCCATCTCCGTGAGGCTTTCTGGCTGCTTGCCTTTCTCCTTGGTCTTGCGATGCTTGGAGGCATACTTCTTGCAGAACCTATCGTCTGGCTGCTCTTTGAACGGGGCAAGTTTGGCTCCGTTCAGACACTTGAGACCGCCAAAGTACTACAGATGTATATGATAGGGCTCCTGCCTTTCGGACTGGCGAAACTCTTTTCACTCTTTCTCTATGCCTCACACCGTCACAAAAGAGCTGCCAAGATCGCACTCTACTCCCTCATCGCATCAGTCTCAGCATCCCTGCTACTCATGCACCCGCTTGGGGCAGCAGGGCTGGCACTCGCAGGCAGTATCGGAGGCTGGGTACTGTTTCTCTTTACCGTCAAAGCAGTCGGGTTTGACCGACTCAAAGCAATCCTCTACGACAAAAAACTGCTCTATTTCATCCTGCTGATGCTCCTCGCTGCCCTGCTCTTTGCCTGGGTCAATACCCAACTGCTCACCTGGATACGATAACCATAAAAGGATTTTGGCTATAATCACAATAATAATCACTAAAGGGCTATCAATCACTATGCAACTCTACGACTCAGTCAAAAAGGCAAAAGTGCCTTTCGAACCTATCAAAGAGAAGGAGGTCTCCATCTATGTCTGCGGCCCGACTGTCTATGACGATGCCCACCTTGGACATGCCCGAAGTGCACTGGCGTTTGACCTGCTTTCGCGTACCTTGAAGGCATTGGGCTACCGCGTGACCATGTGCAAGAACTTTACCGATATCGATGACAAGATCATCAAAAAGGTCGAAAAGACGGGCAAAAGTCTTGAAGAGATCACACAGTACTACATAGAGCGCTACCTCGAGGAGATGGATAGACTCGGTATACAAAGAGCCGACATCGAACCCAAAGCGACCGAGTCTATGGATGCGATAGAGCAGATGATAGAGAGATTGATCGATAAGGATTGTGCCTATGTCGTCAGCAACGGTGATGTCTATTTCGACACCTCCAAAGACCCCCACTACGGAGAGATCTCACACAAAGTCCATGA
>WFYB01000069.1 GCA_015490315.1 Sulfurovum sp.
CAGCGATCAGCAAAAAGCTTTTGAGCCATCCAAGGTAGTCGCTCTTGTCAGTCAAGTAGGTAAAATACCCTGCTATCACCCCGCCTGCAAAGAGCAGTGTCGCCACAAAGACCGTCGTCACCAGTGACATCGCAAAAGGAAAGAGTATCCCTGCAAGCCCCAACAGCATAAAAAGGATGCCCGCCACCTTCGAATATTTGCCAAACTGTGCATACAGCGCCTTCTTTTCCGGGATTCTCCACATATCTACTCCTTTAAATGAATCATTGTTATTATAAGATATAAGTACCGCATAATGATGGTACTCAGGTAGCAAAGTCCAAAAATATGACAATATGACATATTAGGGTACCGTTTACCCAAAAATAGTATATCATAATGAAAATGATATGTTATAAATAAATATTATATTTCGGAGGTACAAGGTGGAAGGTATGATCAAAGTCAGTTACACGGTAATGTGTGCAAATGATGTCAATATAGTGCTAAAGCTCTCTGATATTCTCTCCAACGAAAAGGTCGCCAAAGCGATCAAAAGTGAATATGCAAAAGGGTTGCGAAATCTCGCGCTAAGCAGCCGTGAAGATAGCGAAATAGAGATCAAGACGGACAAAGAGGTCTATGAATTTACTGTCAGCAAAAACGATTTTGCAGATCTGCTCGAACTGGCAGAAGAGGATGCGCGTAAACACAAGCGCCTCAAAAAAGAGTGTGATGGCATCGCACTGGTCGATATAGAGACAATCGATTAGAGATATGTTATCATATGGGTACCTCTAATAACCCCAGGCGCTCATAATGGGCTTTGTAGATGTGAGATTTTGCAAGAGGCTTTCAAGTCCTAGCCAAAGCTAAGATGAAGGAAGCATCTTGTGAAAGATCGCGTCTGCAAAGCCCACCCTTTGGGCAATGCCAGCTTCGCCCTATGCGGCGTTACACTTTTTCGACTTAGCTACGGCTAGGTCTGTAAAGTGTGCCTTGCCTAGAACAAAGCTGGCAATGTTATGAGCATCTAGGGTTGTTAGAGGTACCCATAATAGAAAAAATAGAGACTAAATGGCAAAGAAAAAGAAAAAATATCTTATCAAACTCAATAACAAAATACGAAACTACTTCGACGGTATGCCCTTTGACGAGGGGGTAGCGACACTCGATGACGAAAAGCTGATGGAGCTGGTCATGCTCCTGGAACTCGATATCCCCTCAGGCGATAGAGAAGAGATGATACGTGCGCTACGCCGTGTCTGGAGTGAAGAGGGAGCCGGGACACGGGAGCTGATCGTCTCCTATCTGACCGAGAAACACAAAGCTGTACCCAAAGGCACAAGAGAGGCAGAGGGGACTGACAAAGTCAGCAAGATCCTCACTATCCTCTCACAGTTCGATCATACCAAACATGAGGAGAACCTCATACTCGATGCCTTTATCGACATGAGACCTGCCAAGATCACACCTGAAAAGATCGGCAACAAGCTACACTACCTCCGCCACAAAGAGCGCCTCTTGGCACTGGAGAAAAAACTGGGCGTGGAGTTTACCTCGCTCAATGAGATGCAGTTTACGCACAGCTTTACCTTCAGACTTGAAAAGTATGACTTCAACAAGCTGCTGCTCTGCTCTACTGAACCCTTGGCACTTGAAAGCCTCTGGGATCTTCCCGAAGAGGAGATGCTACACAAACTGCAGCAGATCAAAGAGGAGACGATAGAGGAGCGTAGCGATGAGATAGAGGCGTTCCTCGATCACCTTGTCCACACCAAACACCCCTATCTGAGTGAAGAGCAGATGAGTGAAGCACTCAAGCGTATGCCCATCGAGTCACCCCTCTATCATGCCCCCATCAAATTTGAGATCATCGAAAAAATATTAACAAATATCAGCGATAAATACGAAGTCTTTGAGAGCAGTGACCATATCATTATAGAAAAAGAGAAGAGTCACAATCTCTTTGGTACGATGCTCTACTATAACACCTCCGTAGCTTACGAGAAGCCTTTCCTTTACAACCTGATCTGGCGAGGCAAGGAGCTCCCGGTCAAAGATGACATCAACCATGTCAACGATGATCTGCTGGCACACTTCAGGGTAGCGATCGATGATATCCTCGAAGAGATGCGCCTCATGAGCGAAAAGATCGATGTCGATGAGCAGACCATGCAGGAGTTCATCGTACGCTTCATCGAACCGCAGATTCGCTCCTCACGTACACTCAAGGTCAAAGAGAAGAGCAAGCGGCGTATCCTCTTTCACTTCGGTGAATATATCAGGCCTCTTCTTGAGAAACAAAAGCGTGAAGAGCTGCTTGCCAAAACGATACGGGACTTCAAGCGCCTCTACCCTCTCGCACGCGAGCTCAAAAGAAAGATCGTCTTTCATGTGGGACCAACCAACTCAGGCAAGACCTATGCCTCTTTGCAGGAGCTCAAAAACGCTACGACAGGCTACTACCTCGCACCGCTCAGGCTGCTTGCGCTCGAGGGATACGAGAACCTCAAAAAAGAGGGTGTACACGCGTCGCTGATCACGGGTGAGGAGGAGATCATCGACGAGGAGTCGACCCACATCTCCTCGACCATTGAGATGATGAATGCCTCTGTCGATGTAGATGTCTGTGTGATCGATGAGATACAGATGATTGCCGACAGAGACCGCGGATGGGCATGGGCGAACGCGCTGATCGGTGCACCTGCCAAAAAAGTGATCCTCACAGGATCGGCAGACGCACTGCCTGCGGTCAAAGAGCTTGCCGAATATCTCGGCGAGGAGCTTGAGATCGTGGAGTTTGAGCGAAAGAATGAGCTGGAGATGATGAAGCACCCTACCCCTATGCGCAAGATAGAGCCCCAGACTGCCGTCGTGGCATTCAGCAGGCGTGATGTGCTCTCGCTCAAACAGCAGCTCTCCGAGCGCTACCGTGTTTCAGTGGTCTACGGCAACCTCTCGCCGGAAGTCAGACGCGAAGAGGCACGGCGCTTTCGGGAGGGAGAGAGTGAAATACTCGTCGCGACCGATGCGATCGCTATGGGACTCAACCTCCCTATCAAAACGATCCTCTTCTCCAAAGACAACAAATTTGACGGGCTCCGCCGTCGTGAGCTTCTCCCTACAGAGGTGCTTCAGATCGCGGGGCGTGCCGGAAGATACGGTATGGAGGAGAAGGGCTATGTCGGAGCACTTGATGAGACGACTCTCGAGACAATAGAGCAGCAGTTCCACTCTCCCCTGCCCGATATCGAACTGCCGGTATCGGTCATGGCGAGTCTTGAGCATGTGATGCTCATCGGTGAGATCCTCCAGACAGAGAATATTACGACAATACTGGAATTTTTCGCGGACAATATGGAGTTTGACGGTCCCTTTGTCGCTGCCAACATCGAGAGTATGCTCGAAGTCGCTGCTATCGTAGATGAGTATGATATCGATCTGAAGACCCGCTACTATCTCAGCTGTGCGCCAGCAAGCACCAACTCACCCTATATCGAATCGGTATTTCACCGCTATGTCAGACAGATCGAAGCAGGTGAACAGGTACGCTACATCCCGCCGCGTGACCTGCCCAAATTTGCACAGACCAACGATATGCTGCTCAATGCCGAAGACAGGGTACGCGAGATATCTCTCTATCTCTGGCTCAGCTTCAAGTTTCCCGATATCTTCCCCGATACCCAAAAGGCACTCGAAGCAAGATCTCGCCTCAACAGCTTTATCGAAAACTCGCTCAGGCAGGGACACTTCACCAAACAGTGCAGAAGATGCGGGAAAGTGCTTGATTTTTCCTACCGTTTTAGCATCTGTGATGCCTGCCACAGCAGCAACAAGCGTGGGTCAGGCAGCCGTGGCGGCTACCGCGGAAAACGCAAGCGTCATCACTGATCACTCACTTTTCAGGTAGAAAAAGGGAGACTACCAGGTCTCCCCAAATCCATAATACCCTTCCCCTTTGCGGCTGTATCTCGCATCAAATGCTCTCTTGCGTTCTTTAAGTGTCAGCCTTGCAGGGGCGGCACTGCCGACCACTGTGCCCATGCCCAGTATCGCCATCAGTTTCATAAGATTTCTTCTTGAGATATCGATCATCTTTTTCTCCTTGTTGTGAGATATCCACAGCATAGAGGATCATCGTGGAGTGATCGTGAAATAATGAATAGGGAGAGATCTCCCTATTTGAGTGTGACCGAGGATTCCCAGTCTCCATGCAGGTTGCATTTGGCAACGGCAGTGAGTGTTTTGATACCGTCAAGCTTGACACGCGATCCCAGATAGCCGCGTGAGATCACCGGCTCGAGCGAGACCTTATCGACGGCTTTGCCATCGGCAAAGAGTTCGATCTCATAGATCCAGTGATCCGCTTTGCTTGGGTGGATGATTCCCTCCTGCCCCACTGTGACCTCTACAAGCGTGTAGCCTGCCGCATCTTTCTCGCCGACCGTTATCTCCGGTGTGTGCTTGAGCTCCGCTTTGGTCGGATGCTTTGGATCTGCGATCTTCATCTTTGTCCTGTTGACGATCAGTTTCTCATCATATGCTGAAGCGACTGTTGTCGCCATTGCCGCCAATGCAGCTGCTTTGAGTGCTTCTCTTCTGTTCATTGATAATCCTTTGTAGATAGAGTATAAATTTTGATGTTTATTATAGCATAGTACCTGCTATCACTAACACAGCGTAGAGATATGGTGATACAAAGCAAAAAAGACAAATAGCAAAAGAGGCTTATCAGAGTGAATATTTAAGCGGCATTCCCGGAGAGTCGAAGAGGAAGCCCTGGAAGTAGTCACATCCCATCGCAAGCAGTGTATCACGCTGCGCTTCCCTCTCCACTCCCTCAGCGACTACTTTCAAGCCAATCGTCTCAGCCATCATAAAGATGAGAGAGACTATTTTTCTGTTTTTCTTGTCATTGTCGATATTGCTGATGAGCGATTTGTCAATCTTCAGCTCACTAAAAGGCAGACGATGCAGATAAGAGAGTGAGGCATAGCCTGTGCCATAGTCATCCAGCGCAAAACGTATGCCGTAGTCATTCAGCAGCTTCATCCTGCGCTCCACCAGTTCAAAGTCGGAAAGAAGTTCGTTCTCAGTGATCTCAAGGATGATAGATTTGGGATCGACACCGTACTTCTCGACACACTTTGGTACAAAAAGCAGGAAATCGGCACTCATAAAACTGATCGGGCTGATGTTGATGGAGATAAAATCCACCATATCGGTGATCCCTTCGTTCTCCCACTCTGCTATCTGTCGGCAGACTTTCTCAAAGATATATTTGTCATAGGAGATGATGCGTCCATTCTCCTCAAGATATGGGATGAAATCCTGTGCTGTCACAATGTGTGCTTCATTTTTCTTCCATCGCGAAAGCACCTCGTAGCCTACTGTCCTAAAGGAGAGATCCACAATGGGCTGGTAATAGAGCAGTACCCTCTTCTCCACTTCGTTTTCAAATGCATGCAATAGTTCTGTCTTGAAAACTGAAGCTTCCGCCATCTCTTGCTCAAAAAAGCAGAACATTCTATGGGGATGTTTTTTGGCAGCTTCAAGGGCAAGGGAGGCCTCATGGATCATCGATTCAAGATCTTTCTCATGTGCCAGAAAGAGAGTCACCCCAGTATGTATCTTGACTTGATACTTCTGATCTCCTATGAGAATCGGGGATTCGAACTTTTCATAGATTTTTTTGAGCATCTGGTTGGCGTATGCCAACGTCTCCTGATTGCTCATCCCAAGTGAGCCGATCAGGAGTGCGAACTCGTTACTGCCTATACGAGAGAGGCTGACATCCCCTTTGACCTTCTCTATACCGTCAAGCAGCCTTACTGCGAACTCTTTGAGACACTCATCTGCATTGGCACAGCCAAAGGCGCTGTTGATCAGCTTGAAATCTGCGATATCTATGAGAAAGAGGATACAGTGCGTATTGTATCGGTTGAATTTTGATTTGAGTACCGTAAAAGCTTTGGTGTAGAAGTATTCCCGGTTGGTCAATCGGGTCAGCGGATCGATATACTGCATATCTTCAGAGACCTGTCTTTGCTGCAGTATCTTGTCACGTCTGAGCTTTAGAAGTCTGGATACATCCTCTACTGAGACAGGTGAGGGAGCAGTATGATCCGGCTCTATGTTCATATCAGAAAGATCCTTCCCCAATGATTCTTCCCTCATTATCACTTCCCAATGGATATTTTTTATTTATTGATTATGACAAAGAAAGTGTTAACGTTACGTTAAATTGCTCTTTATTTTCAAAATAACTGATATAATATCCGCTATGGATGCATCACTTTTACAAAATAGAGACTTTTCACTGGTTCTCTCAGGCGGAGGAGCACTCGGTATCGCACACCTTGGTGTCCTGCATGATATGGAAAATGCCGGCTTGGTTCCGGCAGAGATCGTCGGTACCAGTATGGGCGGCATCATCGGGGCATGCAAAGCGATCTGCATGGCAGAATCCGAGATACACGAAAAGCTCAAAGCCTTCGCCACCCTCTCTAAATGGATGAAGTTTTCCTTTTCGGGCAATGCCATCGTCGACAATGCCAAAATAGAGCATACTTTCAATGAGATCTTTGGTACAAGAACCATGCGTCAGACCGAGATACCGCTCAAGCTTATAGCAACCAACCTACTCGATGGCGAAAAGCGGGTTTTCAGTGCCAAAGACAATATCTTTATCAAAGATGCCCTGCTTGCAACCATCGCGATCCCCGGAATCTTCAACGAGCACGAGATCGGCGGCAAGATCTACGCAGACGGCTTTCTATGTGAAAATCTCGGTA
>WFYB01000070.1 GCA_015490315.1 Sulfurovum sp.
CGCGTTGGCGGCGAGCCGTTTTGGTGCGGGGCTTACGACACTGGTCGTACATGAGCGGATCACGCCGCCGCCTGTCTTGATGCATGCGACCGTTGTTCCCCAGACAGCCACGGCACTGGCGATTGGGATGGGGCTTGGCGGACACTTTGAGTCGGCATTTTTGCAGCAGTATGTGATCGACTCGCATCTGCCGATAGTGCTCGATGCCGATGCCTTTTATCATGAAGAGTTGCTTGGTATCTTGGAGCAGAAAGCACGCGATATTGTCATTACCCCACACCCCAAAGAGTTTGCCGCCCTTTGGCGGCAGCTCAGTGGCGAGCATCTCACAGTTGAGGAGATACAGCAACACCGCTTTGAGATGGTACGCCGCTTCAATGCGAAGTACCCGCATGTCACCCTCCTGCTCAAGGGTGCCAACATGCTCATCGCCCAAGAGGAGCAGCTCTATATCAATCCGCACGGCAGTGCCAAGCTTAGCAAAGGCGGCAGCGGCGATGTCCTCTCCGGTCTGATCACCGCACTGCTCGCACAAGGCTACAGCGGCATTGAGGCGGCGATACACGGGTCACTATCACTAACAAAGGCTGCGGAGAACTATGAGGGGGCAAGCTATGCGATGCTGCCTACGGATATCATCTATGAGGTAGCAAAGTTGGAGTAGGGTACAATACCGCTATGAAAAAAATAGCGGTACTCTTTAGCGGCAAGGGGACGAACTTTGCCTATTTGGCTGAACATTTGCACCATAAGGATCTGGAGATAGCGGTCGCTTTGACCAACAATCCCGAGGCGGAAGGTATCGCCATCGCCAAAGCACACGGCATCCCTCTGGAGATCATCGATCCCAAAGCGTATGAAAGCAGAGAGGCATATGATGCTGCGGTCGTTGAAAGATTGCATCTATATACTCCGGAGTTGACCGTGCTTGCAGGATTTATGCGTATCCTCACACCGGTCTTTACCGAGCAGATCAGGGCGATCAATCTGCATCCTTCTTTGCTGCCTCGCCACAAAGGACTGCATGCGATCGAGAAGAGTTTTGAGGACAACTTCGATGAGGGAGGGGTCTCAGTGCACTGGGTGACTTCCGAGCTTGATGGCGGTAAGATGATCGTACAAAAGCGCATCCCCAAAGCGGGACATGATCTGCAGAGCTACACCGAGGCGGTCAAGCGTATAGAAAAAGAGGCATTGTCTGAAGCAATCTTGGCATTACTAAAATAAGACTTTTTAGGTAAAATTATTGAGTTTAAATATTAAATGGAGCAAGTTATGAAATTACGTAAATATTTGGTGTCTGTTGTGTTGGGAGTGGTTGTTTTGATGTTTTCTGGATGTACAAAACTGCCCAACTTGGATTATAATGCACAAATGAATAGAGATATTCACACAATAGCAATTATCCCCCCTAAAAAGATTGAAGATATTGGAGTTTTCTACTTTAATCATCCAGGTGAGAGCTTTGGGCTTATAGGTGGATTGGCAGCAGCAGCAGAGTTTAGCTCCAAAAAAACAACATATAACAATTTGATCAAGTCAGAAAAGTTTGATCCGGATCGTTATTTTACACAGAAGCTCGCAGATTATTTGAAGGACGAAGGCTACAGTGTGCATCTGTTACCTTATGACAAAAGACGAGACAATGATTATATGAAAAAATATCCAAATATCAATACAGATGCCTTCTTGGATGTTGTTATATTAGATTTGGGGTATATAGCAGGAAGCCCTTCATCGTCATACAAGCCAACAGTCAGAGCAAAAGTAAAAATGCTTAAGCGAAAAAATCAAACAACCCTGTATGAAAAATATATAGGAGCCGGTGAAAACTTCGCATTGAGTGAAGAGGCGGATTATGCAGGAGACGATACTACGCACCACTACAAAGACTTTGATACATTAAAGAAGCATGCACAAGAGAGTGTAGAGGGTATAAAGAAAGCATTGGATATGTTGGCAAGACATATAGCGGATGCACTGAAAAAGAGCAAATAAGTGATACAAAAAAGAAAATATTTTATATATCTGTTAACAAGCTTGTTGTTGGGTGGTTGTGCAGCAAGTCAGATTGACTATGATGCACTAAGGTTTAGCCCAAAGGTACAGATAAAGAGCTTTGAGACACTTTTGGCAAAACCGATAAAACCGGATGAGAAAGAGTATATCATTAGACTTGGTGAAAAGCCTTGGGAGGCTCTTCAGCTTGGCAAAGAGAGGGTTTTTGCGGCCAAATTTATATTAGAACCGATCAATCATCCGTTTAGTATTCAGGTTGTTTCAAAAGGAAAAGGCGGTTTTTTTGTCCCGAAACTCTTTTTTTTGGATGCGAAGAATCAAATCATCAAAGCAACAGATGTAAAAGATTTTCGTTTTGATAGAGGAATATTGAAGGGTACTGTATTTGTCAATAAAAACTACAATAAGATTAGATCCATTGTTGTCACACAAGAGTTGCATAATAAGAAAAAAACATATCAAATAAGCCATATTCAAACAGCGGTCATTCCAGTATATGCCGGACCATATTTATTTAACATTAATACTGCAAGCGGAGATCAGAATGTTACCATGCGACATACATATGCCGCTGATATAAAATTGTCTATGCATTCTTACCGAGAATAAATGATTTAATGAAATACTATAATGATGAGACGAATCGTGCCGGTATGAAGCTGCTCTTTATGGCGGTACAGATGGTGGTGATACTGATCGTTTTAGCCTTTATCTATACGGCACTTGTGGCGATCAGGCTTGCAGTGGCCAAGCAGGGGCTCAGCCCTCTGATGTACCTTCCGGTGCTGTTTGTCTTGCCGGTCTTTCCCTTTTTGCTCTACCGCTACCGCCGATGGTTCAATGCCGGGCGTATGCTCTATGCCTATAGCTGGACATTGGCATCGGCATCACTGATCATCGTGCTGCTCTATCTCTACATCGATCAGATCGTAGGCTGAGATGATCCTGCGCTACCTGCCTGCTAAGCATCAGAAGATCCTGCGTCTCTCTATCCCCGCAGTGATCAACTCACTGCTTGATATGCTGCAGGTGATCACCGATCTGATCATGGTGGGGCGTATCAGCGCTTTTGCAGTGGCTGCTGTGGGGCTGGGGCTTCAGTCGCTGATGTTTATGTTTGCGATACTGACCCTCTTTCATGTCGGTACCTCGGCACTGCTCTCACGTTTCGTGGGGGCGGAGCGCTGGCAGCGCGCGAGTATAGGACTCTCTACGCTGCTTCGCTTCGCACTGCTTGTGAGCCTGCCTGCTGCTGTGGGGTGGTACTTCTTCTCTTCGCATCTTTATGACTGGTTCGGTACAGCGCCTGAGGTAGCTGCATTGGGGCGAGCCTATGTGGAGGTGCTGACACTGATGGTGCCTTTTGTCTTTGTGAAGCTGGTCTTTGTCTCGGCACTTAATGCGGCAGGCGATACCAAAACACCCATGAAGATCAAGATCGTCTCGATCATCCTCAATGTCATTTTCAACTATCTTCTGATCTTTGGAAAGTTCGGATTTCCGCAGCTTGGCGTGAGTGGTGCGGCGGTGGGTACGGTACTGGTCAATATCCTCGAGACACTTGTATATGCGCTGCTCTATATTCGCCATATGACCCCTTACATGCCGATGTGGGCATACTCCAAAAGACTGCTTCAAAGGGCACTCAAGGTGGGCATCCCCGCATCGATCGAGCGCACATTGACCTTTGGAAGCTTTATGCTCTTTACCGCGATCATCGCCCACTATGGTACGGCAGTGCTGGCAGGCTACCAGATCGGTCTGCGGGTAGAGGGGCTTGCCTTTATGCCCGGTATCGGCTTTACGATCGCAGCGATGGCACTGATGGGTCAGGGACTGGGTGCCAAAAAACCCGGACAGTCGAGAGAAGATGTGATCCTGGTGCTCAAGTACGCTTCTGGCTTGATGTTCTTTCTCTCATTTTTCATGATATTTGTTCCCGAAAAGATCGTCTGGCTCTTTACTGATGATGCCCAGACTATCAAAGAGGCGAGCCTCTATCTGCGAATCGTCGGTGTCTCACAGATCCCGCTGGCATTCAACTTCGTCCTCTCCGGAGCGCTCAGGGGTGCCGGCGATACCAAACGCACCCTCAAGATCAATCTCATTTCGTTATGGTTTGTACGTATCCTGCCGGCATTTGGGCTCTCATGGTACTTTCACAGTATCCTGCTGGTCTATCTGGCGATGATCTCCGATACCTTCATCAAAGCCTTCTGGCTCTGGAGAACGTTTCAGAAGGGGGAGTGGAAGAAGATCAAGGTGTAGACTTTGTCCAGCGATCCATCGTTCTGACATCAAGGAAGCTGCCGCTTTCAGACTCAAGCAGTTTTGGGAAGGTCTCTATGAGTAGTTTGGCTGCCTGCTGTGGGGTCTGGATGGGGCCGTTTTTGAGGCGGGCGGCGGAGGGGAAGGTCTTGGGATCGACAGTGTTGAGGATCTTTTCGACCATTGGTGTGCGTATGACACCGGGTGCGAGTGCGGTGAAGTGGATGGATTCGAGCTCTTTGGCGTAAACCTTGATCAGTATATTGAGCGAGGCTTTGGAGAGGGAGTAGGCACCCCAGCCTTTCGAGCCGTTGACTGCCGCACCTGAGCTGATCGAGACGATCTGTCTGACATCGCTGTATCTGCTGAGCGCATCGATGAGCTCTTTGTTTGCCCAGACATTGATCTCCATCACCTGTTTGATCTCTTCAAGATCGGTTTGACTTAGGGGCTTGATCTCGCCGAGTACCCCTGCGTTGAGGATCACGAGATCGAAGTGGTGATGCTCTATGAAGGGCTTGACAGCAGCCTGAAGGGTAAAGGTCTCGCCAAGATCATAAGGCAGAAAGAAGAAGCGGGGATCGTGGTCAAATATCTTGGGATACTCGCGTCCTATCGCATAGACCTGGTCGCCACGTTTGAGATACGCCTCTGCCAATGCTTTGCCAAGTCCTGAGCCTACGCCGGTGATCAATATCTTTTGCATCATGTAATCCTTTTGTAATACCCTATGGTATAATTATGCCAAAATGATAGAAGGATATCAATGAGCAAAGAGACTAAGACACTTGAAGAGCGCATCGAGCGTATCTATAGAATGGCAAAGGGGCATTTCGGTGAAGTACGTTTCGTCGGGATCAAGAAACACACCAAGATCGGCTGGGTAGCCAAGATACAGTTTGATGAGTTTGAGTCGCTTGTCGCAGAGGGTGAGGACGCCACAGATGCACTCAAAAAACTGCGTAAGCGTCTCAAGAAGATCATCGACCGTTACAATATGGTATAACGATGAAGTCAAACTTCATCGAGTGAATAGTGAGGAGTGAAGAGTGAAGAGTGAATGTATGCATTGCTTTGCAATGCTTCTGTTGGACAGGACGTAATGAAAAAGAATATTATACTGATCGGATTTATGGGCGTGGGCAAGGGTACGACGGCGCGTGCTTTTGCCAAAAAGTATGGGGTTTACAACATCGATACGGACGATCTCATCGAGTCCAAAGAGAACAAAGAGGTCAAAAAGATTTTCGAGAAGAAGGGCGAAGCCTATTTTCGCAAGTGTGAGCAGGAGACGGCTGACTGGATCGAGACGTGTGTCAAGGGTACGCTTGTCTCCTGCGGCGGCGGTTTCTACAAAGTCAACAACCTCAAAAAGCTCGGTACAGTAGTGCTCCTCGATGCCTCCTTCGAGTGGATCCACAACCGTCTCAAGACGGCTAAAAACAGCAAACAGAAGCTGGCAAAACGTCCGCTTTTTCAAGACCCCAAAAAAGCAA
>WFYB01000071.1 GCA_015490315.1 Sulfurovum sp.
GAAAAGCTGACTAAAATCATATCAAACTAAAACAACCAAGGAGATGGCATTGCTCGCATATATCCACATCCCCTACTGTGACTCCAAATGCCACTACTGCAGTTTCAACTCCTATGTAGACAAGTTTGATACCCGTGCTGCCTATATGGAGTCGCTTGCCCTGCAGCTTGCCCATGAACTCGAACGTTTCGAAGCAACACCGGGCAGTATAGAGACACTCTTTATCGGCGGAGGTACACCCTCTACGGTCGATCCTGTGCTTTATGAGCCGATCTTTGAGCTGCTCTCCCCCTACCTTCAGAAAAATGCGGAGATCACCACCGAAGCCAACCCCAACTCGGCGTCAAAAAGCTGGCTTTCAGGCATGCGGGAACTTGGGGTCAACCGTGTCAGTTTCGGCGTGCAGAGTTTCGATGCAGCCAAACTCAAAGCACTGAACCGCGCGCACTCTCCCGCGCAGGCGATCGAAGCAGTTCAGACAGCCCATGCTCTGGGTTTTGCGCATCTCTCTGTGGATCTGATCTACAACTACCAAGGTGACAGCGAAAGCCTGCTCGCTGCCGATATCGCACAGGCATTTGCACTGCCTGTTGACCACATCTCCGCCTATGAGCTCACCATCGAAGCGGGTACCCAGTTTGCCAAGAGACCAACAGTGCGTCAGGAGAATGACGATCTGGCTTTCTTCGTGGCTGAACAGATCCGTCAGAGGGGCTTTGCACACTATGAGATCTCCAATTTCGGGAACTACCAAAGCCGCCACAACAAAGGCTACTGGGAACTCAAGGATTATATCGGAGCCGGAGCCGGGGCTGTAGGCTTCTTCCAAGACAGACGCTTCTACCCCCAAGAGGGTATCGAAGCCTATATCGCCGATCCTCTTACTATACGTGAAGAGCTGCTCGATGAAGATGCCTTGCGCACCGAACGCCTCTTTCTGGGACTGCGCAGCAATGTCGGTGTGCCCAAAACGATCCTCACAGATGAGATGTGCCAAAGAGCGGCTCTACTCTGCAGTGAGCAGAAGCTCAAGGAAGATACCGACCGTTACTACAACCCCAATTTCTTCCTCAGTGACGAATTGGCACTCTACATTTTAGGATAAAGTGATAAAATACAAACAATAAAAAATCGAAGGTCATCTATGTTTGGTATAGGATTTACCGAGTTACTTCTTATTGCGATCATCGCCATACTCTTTTTGGGTCCGGACAAGCTTCCGGAGACGATGATACAGATCGCGAAGTTCATCAAAGGTGTCAAAAAAACGGTAGGTGAAGCCAAAGCCTCTCTTGAAGAAGAGATGAAGATCGCTGACCTCAAAGAGGAAGCACTCAACTATAAAAGACAGCTCGATGAGGCTGCCAATGAGCTGCAGAACTTCAAAAACATAGAACTCGACGATCTGAACGAAATCGTCTATGACGAGCCTGTCAAACCTGCATCCGCAGCGAAAGATCCCTATGCGCAGGCGCCCAGAGAGATACCGGAACATTCCGAAGAGAAACCTGTCGTAGAACCCAAGCGTGAAACGGTCACCTTCACAAAAAAAACACAACAGACTGAAACAGAAATACAGGAAGAGACTCTCCAAACAACCTCTGAAACACCTGACCAGAGCTCCGAAACAGTATCTCAAAAGAAAAATACAACAGACAAAAACCATACTAAAGGGAACAACTGATGTTTGATGAGCTCCGTCCCCATCTGGTCGAACTACGCAAAAGGCTTGGACTCTCTGTGCTTTCCGTCTTTATCGCATTTATTATCGCATTTACCTTTCACAATGCTATCTTGACATGGATCACCCAGCCTTTGAACGATGCGCTGACAAAAGTGGGTCGTATCATCGAGTCGCAAAACAAAGCGAGCTGGAAGATGAAGTCCGAGGAGAGCAACAGCAGTAACATCCCTACCGAAGCTGCCTCCAAAGAACCCTCTACCATTGCTGCCAAGCTTGAAAAACATCTGCAGGATGCATCCAAAGCTGCAGATCCCAAACTCGCCACACTTCTCTCGGAGGCGGCACTCGCTGCCAAAGAGCTCAGCAGTACGCTCAAAGGGATCGAAGAGAATGCGACCCAAAAAGCAAAACAGAAAAATTTCATCGGACAGATCACGACTCACCAGGTCGGCGGTGCCTTCTTTGTGGCACTCAAGGTCTCTTTCTTTGCAGCACTGCTGGGTGCGCTTCCCTTTATCCTCTATCAGATATGGCTCTTTATCGCGCCGGGGCTCTACAGCAACGAAAAGAAGATGATCCTCCCGTTTGTGATCGGCGGTACGGTGATGTTCTTCATCGGGGTACTCTTTGCCTACTATATCGTGACACCGTTTGGTTTCCAGTTCCTGATTACATTTGGTTCATTTCTCTATACGCCGCTGATCAATATCGAGGATTATGTCGGGTTCTTTACCAAGATCATGCTGGGATTCGGTCTGGCATTTGAGCTGCCGGTCTTTGCCTATTTCCTCGCACTGCTTGGACTCATCACCGACCGTACACTGATAGACTTTTTCAAGTATGCTGTGGTGATCATCTTCCTCATCGCAGCACTGCTGACACCGCCGGATATCCTGACACAGCTGCTTATGGCAGCACCGCTTGTGATCTTGTATGGTATCTCTATCCTGATCGTACGCATGGTCAATCCTGCGCCGCCTGAAGAGGAAGATGAAGATACATACGAGGATGAGAAAGAAGAAAGATCCAACACGCAGGCACCCTCTACAGAGGAACACCCCTGATCCATGGATGATACGCTTCTGACCCAAAGCTATGACTATACGCTCCCACCGGAGCAGATAGCCACCACACCGGTACACCCCAGAGACCATGCAAAACTGCTGGTCTATGACAGGTCTGCCGACACTGTTACCCATACGACCTTCAAACACCTCCTTGACTTTCTCCCTCAGTCATGTGATGTCTTTCTCAATGATACCAAGGTGATCAAAGCACGTATATTCGGTACCAAAAGCAGCGGCGGGAAGATAGAGCTGCTGCTGAACAAGCCGCTCGATGCCCACCGCTATCTGGTACTGATTCGGGGGAAGGTCAAGGTCGGTACCGAGCTCTTCTTTGATGAAGCACTCAGCGCCACAGTGACAAAACTGCTCGATGACGGCAGCCGCGAGGTGGTTTTTGCCCAACATGGCGAGGAGATACGCTTTGAGGAGCTTGTAGAGATCTTGGAACGTATAGGGCACATCCCGCTTCCTCCCTACATGCAGCGCGAAGACAATGCGTCCGATGAGAAGGATTACCAGACACTCTTCGCCCAAAATGCAGGAGCGGTTGCCGCACCTACTGCATCGCTGCACTTTACTGCGGAACTCTTTGAGAAACTCCAGGCAAGACACCGGACACACACGGTCACGCTGCATGTTGGGGCAGGTACCTTCAAGCCGGTCGAAGTGGATCATATACTCGAACACCCCATGCACTCCGAGTACTTCCATATCCCCTCCCAGGCTGCGGAAGTACTGCAAAGCGACAAGCCGATCCTCGCTATCGGAACAACGGTGACAAGAACAGTAGAATACTTTGCACGCACGGGCAAACGCGAAGGGGAGTGTGACCTCTTTCTCAACCCACACAATCCGCCCATACGCGTCACACATCTACTCACCAATTTTCACTTACCCAAAAGTACATTGATTATGCTGGTAAGTGGCTTTATTGGAAGAGAAAAAACGTTAGAATTATACAAAGAAGCCATTGCAAAAAACTATAGGTTCTTCTCCTATGGTGATGCGATGCTGATACTCTAAACATGGGAAGTTTATCTATGAAACATCTATTCTCTCTGACTCTGCTTAGTGCAGTCTTTATCCTAAGCGGCTGTGGTCAGAAGCGCCCTTCGCCCCACCCCAAACACCCCAAATATGAGATCATCAAACCCAAAGTCAAATATGCGGCAAGTCGAAAAAATCTCGCCAAAATGGTCAAACAGCTCCAAGGAAGCCCCTATGTCTGGGCTGAAGAGGGTCCTGATCGTTTTGACTGTTCCGGATTTACCTACTATATGTACGGCTCTATGGGCATAGAGATCCCCCGTGTAGCAAGAGAGCAGGCAAAAGTGGGCAAACGTATCGATGTCAAAGATCTTGAGTATGGTGACCTGATCTTTTTCGCTACCAACCGCCACAACCGCAGGAAGATCACTCACGTCGGTATGTATCTTGGTGACGGATGGTTTACCCACGCCAGCACGGTCAAACATGAAGTGATCTACTCCAACCTCTATACCTCGCCATACTACAAAAAGCGTCTGCGTATCTGCCGCCGGTATCTGCCTGACAAGCCTCGAGTGAGAGTAGCATCCAATACTGCCAAAGCACCGGTATGGCAACAAGCCAAAACAATACCTGCTGCAGCCGTACCCACACCAACTGCTCCTGTAGCGCAGCCTGCCAAAGCACCGCTGCAGGAACGCAAAGAGGAGAGTGGGAGCAAGGCGATCGTGATCAAAGCACCTATCAAGGAGATCGAACAGCCCAAAACCTCCACAGGTACCTACTATGTACAGGTCGGCTCCTTTGCCGGGCAGCCCAAAAGCGGTCTGCTCTATACCATCACACGCAAAGGTCTCTCCTATAAGCTGATCAAGTTCCCAAAAGCGGGCAAAAGCATCTCCAAGCTGCTGATAGGTCCATACCGGACACATAAAGAGGCAGAGCAGGTACTTGCCCGTGTACGCAAAGAGATACAGCCCAATGCCTTCATCGCCCAGATACGCTAAAAAGACATGATAAAAGCCTCTGCCAACATCCCCTGCCC
>WFYB01000072.1 GCA_015490315.1 Sulfurovum sp.
AGTCATCCGTGATACGAAGCCGCTCACGGATAGCGGGGATCACGGCATAGTGTTTGCCGGGCTTGAGCATCCCTTTGAAGTGTACACTTTGCCATCCGCCCTGCTCCTGCAGCTGTATATAGTGTGCCAGCGCCTGCTGCAGTTCACGGTAGCGGTAATGCGTCGGGATCGCTTTGTCAAATGCCTTGGCAAAGCTGCCGTTTAGGACCGTGTCCTCAAGTACCATAATAGGATCGATCTTGGGCTTGTGCGTCACCCAGTCGGCATGGATATCTTTAGTCTTGATGTTCCAAAGGCGTGCAAGAAAAGCCCCCCAGTTGATACTGCCGTAGATCGAATAGTCCGCATAGCCTTTATAGAGCTGAGAGATCTTGAACTCCAGGGTCAGCTTGTCTATCAGAGATTCCCCTACTGTTTGTGCCTCTGCCTCCAGTGCCAGAGCATCCCAGTAAAGCTTGCCGTGTTTATCGAGGGTAGCATCCCCTTTGATCTGGGCAAAGAGCTCTTGGGCATAGGGACTCATCCCCGATGCATCTACCCAGACCGGTACAAAAAGCAGCCGTGTATAGAGCTGTCGCAAAAAACTCTTTTTTGGCTGTGTCTCCAGCGCATTGATCATCACCTCCGCTGCCGCATCCTGAAACTCCAGCGTCGACATCTTTGCTGATGCACTCTGCGTTACAAAGAGCCAACACATACCCACAATCCATATAATACGCCAAAATGAAACGCGTTCTAAATATTGCAGCATAGACTACCTTTTGTACAAAGTTTGATGCCGATAGGCTCATCTTATTGACAAAAGTATATCTAAAATTTTTAGAATTTATTAAAAGTTATATTCCGCCAGTATGTGAAAGTTCTCAAAACGACTAGGCCAACGTACTTGGCTGTAAACAGCATGCAGATTTATATTCTCACTTATATGATAGTTAAAATCAACATCATATTCTCCTGTTACATTCTTATTTAACTGACGATGCAGGTACAAAATAACACTTGCATCTTTTATGCCTATTAACTCCAATGAAGATCCAAGGCTCAAAACCCCCACACTTCCTTCAGTACCTGCCTCGGTTAAGGTGTTGTGCTCTACATTGGTAAAATAGGGGCCTCCCCCAAACAAGTTGTCTGCCGGTACACCGAATGTACGATTAAATGACAATGTTGAGACGATCCCCGTATCAGACCATGATCGCGAAAGCGACAGACCTAGAACCCGAGATATCCCACTCCCTTTTAGGTCGAGATAGGCGGCTTGGAGACCTAGGTCATACACTGCATCCTGTATCGTTTGCTGCCAAGTCACCTCTGTGTAAAGCGCATTGACAATTGTGTTGCCGCGATAATACCATCCACTCCAAGAGTGCTCTGAACTATCATCATATTGCAGCCCTATATACCCTACCCCTCCATTTTGTACAAGTTTGGAAAAGCTTCGTCTAGTCGGTGCGTCCACGCCGCTCCATCGATTGAGATATCCTGCTTCTGCCTGCATCATATCACTCAGGCGATATGAAGCTGTCACTGCTTCAAAACTATTGGGAACCATCCCTATATCATCCCTGTCGGCAAAAGGTGTCTCAACATATTGTCGACCTATCTTAACCGTGTAAATATCGGTTTTCCAACCCAAATATGCCTCAGAGACCGTCAGAAATGAACGGTGATTCTCATCCAAAAAAGGGATCCCTTCAAATCCGTTATCTTCAAATCCTGCTACCCCATAAAGTGTTACAGATGAGATAAACGACTCTCGCGTATAGTTTGCATGCAGTCTCAATGAGGATGCATATGCAAGTGCTTTTGCACCTTCATCTATTTGATGTGTCTGATAACCAACACGCAATCCACCGTCAAACCCCTCAAATGCCATAAGCTGGCTGCCATACAGAGCAGCAGAGCATACTCCTGCTCTTAATATTCTTTTAATCATTCACTCTCTTTCTCTACTTCTATTTTCTCTGCCTCTTCTTTGCGCAAGGCAATGAGCGTACCGCCCACCTCTATCTCCATCGTCTGTTTTGCCAGTGAACAGCCCTTGACCACCAGCGTCTCTCCGGGCATCACGCCAAAAGAGAGAAAACGGTCTTTGAGCGCTTTGGGCGCATGTATCTTTTTGATCACGGCACTGTCGCCTTTATGTAACTCTGTCAATACCATCTTATCCTCCTGTGATCCATAATGTTGTACGGTATGCTATGAAACTGAGTATCCATGCACTCGCTGTGGTCATCACAAAGAGATAGACCAGATACTTCCATCCTCCCGCCTCCTGTGCGAAGACCATCGATGCTGCAAGACAGGGCAGATAGACCATCACAAAGACAATAAAGGCGATCGCCGCAGGCAGAGAGATATTTTTTTTGATCTGTGCCTGCAGCCCTTTGCTTTCCGGGTCAACCCCGTCACCAAGCGCATAGAGCACCCCCAGTGTCGAGACCACCACCTCTTTGGCAGCCAGCCCCGTCTCCAGTGCTACCGCCATACGCCAGTCGAAGCCAAGCGGTGCGAAGAAAGGCTCGGAGG
>WFYB01000073.1 GCA_015490315.1 Sulfurovum sp.
CGGTAACCGTAGGACTCAAAGAGGGCGCAAGCCCCGCGACGGTATGCTATTGTTTTGAGTGGACCAAAGAGAAGATCAAGGCAGAGATCGAAGCGACAGGCAAGACCACAGCACTTGAAGACATCAAAGCCAAGATGGAAAACCCCGGCTGCAGCTGTGAGATCCTCAACCCGAGTGGGCAGTGTTGTTTGGGGGATGTGGGGAAGGTGGTTAGGGGGCTTGCGCTTGATTAAATTTTAGGAGTAAGGGTTCTTATGAAAGATGGTTATAAATGTAAGCTTTTTGGTGCAACCCCTCAAGATGGAGCAAAATTACATGTAGATAATATTGTTCCCTTGGGCAAAAGGATGGGAAAGCATTTTAAAAACTTGCAAATTTTTTGTGATAAATGTAATATTGGAAAAAGTGATATTGAACTTGACAATATGTCCTTCTCTACTTTTGTTTGTTCCCGCACTGTGAGTGAGAATACATAACTTAACTCGTTCCCATGCAGAGCATGGTAGCGAGAGGAAGTATAACTTCGAGATGCATCTCAAAGAATGTTAGTTTAGTTGGAGAAATCAAACGAAACTATGTATAATATACTTAAACAAAATATTTTAAAGAAAGGGCTCTGCTGGTTTAGAGTCTAATTAAACTAAGGGAGGGGAATATTATGCGTGTTGCAAACTGGCAAGAAGAAATTCATGTTGACTTAACTGACAAAACACTTTTTGGAAATGATGCAGCAGAACTGGAACAAGAGGATGTATTTCTTTCTTATGTAATTGAACCACAAATTACAAAAGAATTTCTTGATTCTGACAACCAAATTCAAATTGTACGCGCATATAAAGGAGAAGGAAAGTCTGCCTTGTTGAGATTAGTTTCTTACAAATTGGATCAGAAACCTGACAATATTGTGCTTTATGTCAGTGCTGTTAGTTTTTCACCAAATGTTGATATTGATGATTCTGATGTATGGACTAGAAAATGGAAAGAGAAAATTTTAGGTCATTTAATAGGTCAAATTGGTAAAAAAATTGGATTTGCTTTTTCTGATGATGCTATATCAATTGTAGAAGAAGCTGAAGAACATGGTTTCAGAAGTAAATCTTTTGTTTCCAGTATTACGGACAGATTGACTAGTGAACAAATGCCTATAGAAAAAAAAGAGTTAAATCAAAAAATAAAGAAGAATTATTAAAAAGATGGCTTAATAAAGGTGCTGACGTATGGATTATTATAGATGATATTGATCAAAATTTTACAAATACGACACTATCAAAAATAAAGGTTGCCTCATTTTATAATGCTTGCAAACAAATAAGCTCCGTTATACCTGAAATACATTTTAGGCTTTCAGTTAGACCTAATGTTTGGAAAATCATTAAAAGAGAGTTTGAATCTTTATCTCATATAGAACAATATATCCTTGATTTGAATTGGAACACAGAAAATTTGAAAAAAATTTTAGGAAAAAGGATAGAGGCATATTTAAAAAGAACAGAACAAGGTAAAAAAGCAGAAGAGGTATTGTCAATTAATGACTCACGAAAATATGAACAGTTAATTTCTCTTATATATCAAGATCCAATGCCTTGGGGAAGAATGTACCAAAAAGATATAATGAAACCTGTAATAACAGTACTTGGAACACTATCAATGGGAAGACCAAGGTGGTTAGTGGAATTATCTAAGTCTTCTTCCTTTCAAGCACAAAAGCAAAATCATGAAAAGATTTTATTTGATGATATTTCTTCAATTTTAGAGGAATTTGGAAGAAAACGTATTGATGATTCTATTGCAGAGTTTAGATCTCAATGTAAAGATATAGAAGAGTTGTTTGCAGCTTTTTCTAGAGAGAGCGAAAGGTTTAATACTGCTGATTTATTAAAGTTAATTGATAATAAAATACTCAGCCACTTAACTATTAAAATAGAAGGCGTATTGGGAGAGGCACGCAATAAGGATATTGCTCACTTTTTATACCAAATAGGTTTTATAACCGCACGAAGAGATAACCCCGATGGAACATACACACATATAACATTTGATCAAGAGCCATCACTTCTAAAGTCTAAAGTTGATTTAGATCAAGGTGTTTCATGGGAAATACATCCTGTTTTTAGGCAAGTACTACAATTAAAAAATGTAGATACAAAACAACAAGCTCAGAAGAAAAAACAATTTAAAGGTTCAATTACTATTATACCAAAAAATAAAAAGTAAGCGAGAATGTAGAGACCGTTCAGAACTTTGTGTCACCCGATAGTTGAGTAAATTAACTTGTTCCCACGCTGTGCGTGGGAATACATATATAAAACCCTGCATACAAAAAACTTACCACACTATACAAAACCCCCATATACACTCCCACGCAGAGCATACAAGTGAGAGGAATAAAGTTATGTATCTAATGACTCATACTAAGCTGCAACCCGATCACACCGAGAATGATAAACGCTATAGAAGCAATCTTCATCGGTGTGAGTGACTCGCCAAATATCATGATACCAATAACTGCGATGAGGGCGGTGCCCAAACCTGACCAGATGGCGTAGGCGATGCTGACATCTATCTTTTTGAGGGTGAGGGTGAGCATGACCAGAGAGAGGATGTAGAAGATCGCCATCGCGATGGAGGGCGTGGTCTTGGTGAAGCCCTCGGAGAGCTTCATCGCCGTGGTGCCAAGCACCTCGAAGAGAATGGCAAGGAGCAGGTAGAGCCAGTGCATCTTAGAGCCTGATCGCAGTACCCACGCCGACGTTGCCGTGGACTCTGCCGTCGCTGCCTACGCTCACAGTCGATCCGACGACACCGTGTTTGCCTATAGGGGCAGCCGTCCCGACCCCGACACTGCTATAGCAGCCGCCAAGCAGCATAGCTGCTCCAAGCCAGAACAGCATTCTTTTAATATAAAATAGCATAATAACACCTTTTGTTCGAAGTTCTATATTAAAATCTTCTGAATAGTCCTGAGAATCAAGGTTTCACTCGATGGCGACGAAGGAGCACCTAACCCATGTAATGGGCGATTGCGTTTGCGACTGACAGAGCTATCGAGTGAAACCAATGGTATTTCAGAGATCTTTATCTGCTATTTTACCATCTTTATCTGTTTTGATCACATAGACATCATAGTAGCGGTAGCGTGGTGCCTGAGTGTCGCCTACGATGATGTATCCGTCTTTGGTCTTGGCGATGTCATAGCCGATATCCTCATCCTCTTTGCCGTAGGTGCGCTGCCAAAGCAGTTTGCCGTTCTTTTTGGAGATCTTGAAGAGATAGACATCCATCTCGTAGCCCGGTTTGCCTGTACTTGCCGTGCCGCCTACGATCACATATCCATCATCATCCTCGATGATCGCATTGCCCACTTCATCACGACTGCCGCCGTAGGTACGATGCCAAAGCCTCTTGCCTTGTTTGTCCACTTTGACGACATAGACATCATCATCAGTCAGATCGAAGCTGTCAGTCGTCCCCACCATCACATAGCCGTCATCGGTAGCGATGATATCATTGGCGACATCATCATCCTCACCGCCATAGACTTGATGCCAGAGACGGTTGCCTGATTTGTCTGTTTTGATGAGATACATATCTTTATCCCCGTGTCCCCATGACTCAGTCGATCCTACGATCACATAGCCGCCGTCATCCTTGATGATCGCTTCGGCACGATCCTCTTTGCTGCCGCCGTAATAGCGTGAGCCTATCCTGTGTCCCTTCTGGTCGGTACCCACGACGAAGATATCTACTGCCTTTTTGAAGAACTTGGGGCGATCCTGTGTCGAGGCGATGATGTAGCCGCCACCATAGGACTGCACGAGATCTTTGCCTGTATAGAGGCTGTTGCTGCGCTGCCAGTAGCCGTGGTGCCAGAGGAACTTTCCCTCAGGAGAGATCTTGGCAAGATAGATACTCTGACGGTTGTTGCCCAGCCGTTCGGTGTAGCCGGTGACGAGGATATTGTTGTGGTCATCGACGGTCATGCCGTAGAGTTTCTCATCCTCTTTGGTACCAAAATGCATCGACCAGCGCTTTTTGCCAGTGGGATCAAGCTTGATGAGGTATCCCTCTTCGCCACGATGCTTGGTAAAGCTGTCACTGTAGCCGGCGATCAGGTAGCCGTCATCCACGACACTGACTGCTCTGGCATGGTCATGCTCTTTGCCGCCGATCTGGCTCTCGAAGGTTACGGCATCGCTCTGCAGTGTGCTCAATACAAAGAGTGTCAGCAGGGTAGGGATGTTTCGGAGTGCTTTCATGATCTCCTCCTTTTCATAAGTTATATAGAAGATAATAAATATATAGTATCGTAATAACTTATGAAAATCAATAAAAGAGCGCTTTATGACTTTAATCTATTGGCAAGAAGAAAAAGCCCGAGTCCGGCAGCCGAGACGAGGATGATCGAGGCACCGGAAGTCAGATCAAAGGTGTAGGAGAACCAGAGTCCTGTGAGTGTAAAGAGCGTGGCGATGGCACCGGAGAGAAACATCATCCCAAAGAGGGAGTTGGAGAGTTTCTCTGCGATGTAGACGGGGATGGTCAGCATCGCGATGACGAGGATCAATCCGACGACTTTGATGGCGATGACCACCGTCAGTGCCGAGAGGATCAGGATAAGGGTATAGAAAAAGCGCGTATTGATACCGCGCAGCTGCGCATACTCACTGTCATAGCTAACCGCGAGTATCTGACGGTACCAGAAGACCACGACAAAGAGGATGATCGCCAGCAATCCTCCCATGAAGTAGAGATCCTGTGTTGTGACTGCCAGTATCGAGCCAAAAAGGTAGCTCATCAGATCGACATTATATCCGGGAGTTAGGTCGACGAAGATCACACCGATCGCCATACCCACTGCCCAGATCAATCCGATGAAGGTGTCTATCCTGTGGCGGTTGCGGTGTGTCAGTAGTGCGATGAGCAGTGCTGCACCCACAGCAAAGAGCGAAGCCCCTAAAAAGATCGGCAGCCCCAAAAAGACCGCAAGCCCGATCCCCCCATAAGAGGTATGTGCGATACCCCCGGCGAGAAAGACCATACGGTTGACGACGATGAGCGAGCCGATGATCCCCGCTGCGAGAGAGACGAGAATGCCTGCGATGATGGCATGCTGCATGAAGGAGAACTGCAAGGCTTCTATCATCTGTTTTCCCTCCACTCTTTTGTATTTTTTGATTTGATATCGGGGGTAAGCTGATCATCCTTTTGGGATGTACAGGTATCACAACTTTCGTTACCAAGCATCTGAAGCAGTTCGATCTCACAGAGGTGCTCCGTGTCGGAGTGGGTGTGAAATATCTTGCTTTTGTCTGAGATGTCGTGTACGACCACGCTGTGGTTGACATGGGCGACTTTGTTGGCATACTTGAGGATGATCGAGAGGTCGTGGCTGACCACAAGGATCGTCATCGTTTGGTTGAGCTGTTCGAGCAGCTCATAGATCTCCTTTTGTCCCTGCGGGTCGATACTTGCCGTAGGCTCATCGAGGATGAGGATGCGAGGGTGTGCACAAAGTGCCCGGGCGATCATCACGCGCTGACGCTGTCCGCCGGAGAGTGAGCCGATCTTTTCGTTGGCGAACTTCTCCATCCCCACTTGAGCCAGTACACCCATTGCGCAGGCGATCTCATCTTTGCCGTACCCAAAGAGCGGTTTTCTTTCCCCGACATGTCCCATAAGCACGACTTCTATGACTTTGATAGGAAAGTCGGTATTGATATTGGTATTTTGGGGCACATAGCCGATCTTGTCACGGCTCTTTTGGGGTGGTTTGCCCAATACCCTGATCTCTCCTTGTTGGGGGGTGAGCAGTCCGAGGATCAGCTTGAGCAGTGTCGATTTGCCCCCGCCGTTAGGACCGATGATCGCGAAAAAGTCTCTCTCCTCTACAGTGAGATTGATATCTTCGAGTACCAGTTGATCCTCATAGGCAAAAGAGAGGTTCTTTATCTCGATCACGGGTCTTGACATCTATGCGCCGCCTGCGATCGCTTTAGCGATCCTGATGAGATTTGCCGACCAGTCGGGTGCCATCGGCGAGACTTTGATGACCGGGATGCCAAGCTCTTTGGCGATGATCTTCGCACTTGTATCTGAGAACTCCGGCTGTGTAAAGATAGCACGCACCTTCTGGCGGCGCGCCTCTTGTATAAGTCTGATCAGCGCTTTGGGTTTGGGTGCCTTGCCCTCTATCTCCACAGGCAGCTGAACGAGCCCGTACTCTTTGGCGAAGTAGCCCCAGGAGGGGTGAAAGACCATAAACTTCGTCCCTTTGGGTACATTTGAGAGGATCTGACGGATCTTCTCATCGGTGGCGTTGACCTCTGACAGCCACGCCGCAAGCCCTTGACGATAGGCTTCCTCATGGGAGGGATCGGCTTGTATTAGGGCATCGGCGATGTTGCGTGAGATGATCCTGACATTGGAAGGTGCGGTCCAGACATGCGGATCGAATCCGCTATGGGCATGATGGTGTTCATGCTCTTCATGATGCTCCTCCTCGTGCTCCTCTGCAGCCATGGGTATCTTCTCGATCCCCTTTGTCACGTCGATAACGGCAAGACGGGGATTGAGATCTTTGAATTTGGGCAGCCAGACATTCTCAAACTCCACACCAATAGCAAAATAGAGATCGGCATCGGTGATCCGGCGCATCTGAGAGGGCTTGGGCTCATAGGTATGCGGCGAATCTCCGGGTATTACCATCGTAGCGACCTCTATCGTATCGCCGCCGATCTTTTTGGCAAAGGTTTGCTCCGGGACGATGCTGACGACACTCTTGGTCTGCGCAGACAACAAGGCAGAGAACAAAAGGGTGATAAATATTAATTTCTTTTTCATAGAGGCAATTATATCCAAAATGGAGAGGATGCAAAAGCTGCACAGTAGAAGCGTACAAACTTGACATGATTAATATAATTAAAGTATAATTTATATACTATTAAAGAGGTTTCAAATGCAGTTTGAATATGATGAGAATAAAAGCAAAATCAATAAAGAGAAGCATGGCATTGATTTTGTGGAAGCACAGAAGTTGTGGCAGCATGAAAATGCAC
>WFYB01000074.1 GCA_015490315.1 Sulfurovum sp.
CTGGCTCGCAGCCTGCGCAGTCGCATCCCCGCTCCATAGAGAAAAGAGAGGGGCAAAAGCAGTGTGATAAAGGGATAATGATACCATCTTGGTGCAAAATAGAGACGTTCAAAAAAGGCTTTCATTCACACTCCCTTGCACCAAGCCGCTTGATCTCATCGCAGCTGAATCCCGCCTCTTTCCTTGCATCAACATTGATATGGGGGCGATGTTTCTCAAGGAGCGCATAGGCTTGAAGGATATCAAAGTAGACACTCTCCTCCTTCCCCTCCTTTTGGCAAAGGTATTTGAACCACCTGTCTCCCTTTTGGACATGGTCGATCTCTTCTTTGTAGATAATATGCAGTGCATCCAGCAGCTCAGAGACATAGGGGTTTTTCCGTTTGTTTGCCAGCTTTTTCATGATCTGAGGACTGACATCCAACCCACTTGCCTCATAGTAACGCGGGATGATTGCCATACGCTCAAGATGGTTATGCACCGTGTGCTGTGCAGCATCAAAGAGCCCTGAATGTACAGGAAAGTTCCCATAGGCAAATCCCAGTTTCTCCAGTATCCTTGAGAGCATTTTGAAATGGCGTATCTCATCGGATGCCACTTCCAGCCAATCGATGCGATACGCATCAGGCACATCTCTGTAGCGATAGACGGCATCAAGTGCCAGATCGATTGCCGAATACTCGATATGGGCGATGGCATGTACCAGTGTCGCCAACCCCTCGTTACTCTCAAAATCTTTACGTGCAGGCAGTTCCCTGGGATCGACGATGCGACATTTGGAAGCATAAGAAGGTCTGTCGAACGTTTTGGGGATACCTGAAACTGAAGGATTAACATCCTTTAGGTTACAATATGCCAGAGACTCAGACGTGATCGCCTCTTTGAGGTCGATATCGTCACTGAGAATGGCAGTTTCAAGCCTGTCGTAAAGATCATATTTCATAAAAGGAATTATAGCTGATGGAGATTAAAATCCAACCCATGGGAGCGACCCAGACCAACTGCTACATCGTCACCAAAGAGGGCAAAGATCTGATCATCGATCCGGGCATGGGAGCGACGGAGTGGGTTAAGGCACACGTGACAAATCCTGTAGCGATCCTCAACACCCATGGACACTATGACCATGTCTGGAGCAATGCGGCACTCCAAAAGGAGCTGGGGCTTCCTATCTACTGCCCCAAAGGAGATGCATTTATGCTTAGTAACTGCCCTCTGGGACAGCCGACACCCCCAAGCAAACCCGACTATGAGATCGATGGGGATGAGACGATAGATTTTGAAGGGCTCAAAGTAACCTTCAGACACTTCCCTGGTCACACACCGGGATGCTCCGTCATCGAGATAGATGATGTCTGGTTTAGCGGCGATTTTCTGTTTCAAAACAGTATCGGTAGATGGGATTTCCCCTATTCCAGCGGAGAACAGATGCTTTCAAGTCTGCAAAAAGCACTCCAGATCAAAGAGGACTATACCCTCTACCCGGGACACGGTATGCCCAGCACACTCAAAAAAGAGCAGCAGGGCATGCCGCAGTGGATCGAATATATCCGATCTACACTCTAAAGATCTAGTACGTGCTTCTCGAGCACAAAAGCAACAAAATCCCCCTCAAAGACGCTGCGTTCTCCTACGCTGCCCTTGACCTCTACCTGCTGTTTCTTTCCCTTGCTTATGACCACTCTGGCACAAAAACGTACCACATCGCCCTTCTTGACCGGTGCAATAAAACGTACTTGTGCACTACCCAGTACAACATTGGGATCATTGACTGCTGCCATCGCAGCATAGTCTGCAGCCCCAAAGAGAAAGCCGCCGTGCACCAGCCCTCGGTCATCTGCGACCATCTGTGCATGTGTATGCAAAATCACCTCTGCAAATCCCTCTTCAAGCGTGACTACACGTCCGCACAAGCTTTCATCGATCGATAGATGGGTCTGAAGCTTCATTATGTTTCCTATTTTGAACTATTGAGCCCTCTGAATAACCATGCACAGAGGTTTCACGTGATAGCGACAAAGGAGCACTCAACCCATGAAATGGGCGCTTGCGTTTGCGACTGACAGAGCTATCACGTGAAACCGGCAATTTTTCAGAGATCTCTTATTGTTTAAGAGAAATTATAACAAAAGTAAGCAATATAGTAGGGTAATCCCCTATCAAAAATGACAGGGGTTAAGGAGAGAAACCTGTTTTAGTAGGAAAACTTATATCCGCGTCTGCGTACCGTATGGATCACTTGGAACCCAAGGATACTCTTGAGACGCTTTCGGATCTGATTGATCGCCACTTCTACAGTATTGTCACTGACATACTCAGGCTCTTCCCAGAGTGCATTGATGATCTCATCTTTGCTGAAAACCCTCTGCTTTCTAAGTGCCAGATAGGCGAGTATATCAAATGTCTTGCCGTTAAGTGAGACGATTTTCTCATCAAACTCTATCTTTTTGTTGGCAATATCGATCACAAGCTTGTCGATGTTGACCTGCGTACCAAAAAGGTGACGCATGTTGGAGAGGACGCGTGCTGCGACCAGGTCGGGATGTTCACCATGTTCAGTGATCACATCATCTACACCAAGGGCAAAAAAGGCTGCCTGCCCTTTAGCATTTTGCGTCAGAATAATGATCTTGGTTTCACTCTTCTTCTTCTTGACTTCGTTGACATAACGCTCAAGGGAAAACGGTACCCCCTCATCGACGATGATCACAAGTTCATAATGTCTAAAATCAGTAAAGTTTGTCGCATCGTAAAGATCTTTGGCGTTGTCTACGATACAGATAAAATACTTCTCTAACTCTTTTTCCAACTCTTTGACGTACTCGTCGTCAAAACCTACCGTAAGTATTCTCATGTTTTATACTTTCCTGACTGAAACCGGATAAAACTTAAAGTTTTCCCTGTTTCCTCGTTTTAGTTGCATATTTATAGCCAAATGTTCCTTATTTAAAAATAAAACGGAAGAGGGATAACAGGCTCACGCGACTTGTTGCTTATTAGGCTATCTTGCTTTATGTGCCTTGATGTAAACACGTTTGGGTGCAGGGTAACCTTCGACTGTCTTGTCCGGGTCGTTGGGATCAAGGAAGTCTTCGAGACTCTGTGTCGCGATCCACTCTGTTTTACGCTGTTCATTCAGGTCGGTCTTTTTGATCTCAAGTACCTCCACGTGCGCGAAACCGGCTCTGTGGCACCAGTTCTTCAAGGCATTGACTGTCGGGATGAAATAGATGTTGGGTATCTTCGAGTAGCGCTCCTTTGGTGTCAGAGCGATCTCTTCGTCTCCGTCTATCATGAAGGTATCGAGTATGAGCTCTCCGCCTTTGTTCAGCCCCTTGTAGAGAGATTTGAGCATACCGACAGGGTCGGAACGGTGGTAGAGCACCCCCAGACAGAAAAGTGTATCAAACTTGTGTTCGTAAAATTCGACATGTTCTACACCAAGCATCTCATAGATGATATTGGAGCGAACAAAGTGGTCGATGAACTGAAACTGTGAGTAGTAGATCGCGGAAGGGTCAAAACCGATCAGTTTTTTGGGATTGTGCGCGAGCATACGAAAAAGATAGTAGCCGTTGTTACAGCCAATATCTCCGACAACCTTGTCTTGGAGATCAAAATGGGGTTCGAGCAGATTGTACTTGATCTGGCTCTGCCATTCCGAATCGATAAAGAGGTCATTAATCCGAAAAGGCCCTTTGCGCCACGGCAGCATCATACGGGCGGTCTGCTCGATCTTGGCTGCATCTTCAGACGTGAGATTCTCAATAGAGAGCGCTACAGCATCACCGAGTTCAACCTCAACATCCTCATAAACCGGCAGCGCTTTGATAGCCTGCTGCAAAGGGGCGATATTTTTCCAGGTCAGCCATTTTTGGCGCTCCTGTCTGAGTTGTGTCAGATCCATCTATTATTTGACATATGCCTTGATGATCTTTTGGTCAAAGACCGGTCTGTCCCCCGGTCCGGTAGAGACATTTTCGATCTTCTTGACCACATCTTCGCCCTTGAGCACCTCTCCAAAGATCGTATATCCGCCATTGAGCCAAGGTGCCGGAGCTACCGTGATAAAAAACTGGCTTCCGTTGGTATTGGGACCTTTGTTTGCCATGGCAAGAAGGAAGGGTCTGTCAAAGACGAGATTTTTACCATATTCATTTTTGAAATCCTTGTGCCAGATCGACTCGCCGCCTCTGCCTGTACCGGTAGGATCACCGCCCTGGATCATAAAGCCTTTGATGACACGATGAAAGATCGTCCCGTTGTAGTAGCCCTCTTTCGCATGTGTGACGAAGTTTTCCACTGCCAGCGGTGCTGCTTTGGGATAGAGTTTGAGCTCAATAGTCCCTGCCGTTGTCTCCAGCACCACTACCGGTGTTTTTGCCTCTTTTTTCGAAGTGTCTATCTTACTATTGGCATTTTCCGCCCAAAGCACCATACTGATCAGCACCAAACCCGTTAGAATCTTGTTTAGCATTTTGCATCCTCCTGTGGAATAAAGTCATTGACACACTTGTCGATGCGCAGCTCTTTGAGCAAAGTGGTAAAAAAGCAGCCGCTCTCCCGCTGCGCTTCATCGGTAAACTCTATATAGTATGCTTCGTGCCCCTGCTTGTCTACCTGCTTGTTATCAAAGACGAGCGGCTCAAGTTTGGTCTCATTGCATACCTTCTGAATGGCCTGCTCGATCTCCTCTCTAAGGTCTGTACGCGCCTCGTCAAAGACAAGACTCAAGCCTGCATAACACTCTTCCATCTTTACATTGGCGATGATCTCTTCACATCTGTCCATAGTCATATTCCTTTGTATAAATTGAATTGAGCCTTCCAAATGAGGTTTCACTTGATGGCGACAAAGGAGCGCTCAACCCGTGAAACGGGCGCTTGCGTTCGCGACTGCTAGAGCTATCGAGTGAAACCGATGATTCTTCAGAGAATTCAATAATCAATTATAACGCTTTTTTGCTTCGCATTATCCATTATTTCGCCAGTGCAGTGGCTCTGGTCTCTCGGATGACATTGACTTTGATCTCTCCTGGATACTGCACCTTCTCTTCGATCTCTTTGGCAATCTCACGGCTGAGTAGTACCGCTTCGTTGTCACTCATCTTGTGAGCATTGACAAAGACACGTATCTCTCGACCGGCATTGATCGCATAAGCGTGTGTCACATAGGGCTTGGATGTCGCAATATCTTCGATCTCTTTGACACGCTTGGTGAAACTCTCGAGTACTTCGCGTCTGGCACCCGGACGTGCAGCAGAGAGGGTATCTGCCGCACAGACTGCCGCACTCTCTACAGAGTCGGGCTCTTCATGTCCGTGGTGTGCGTAGATCGCATTGATCACCGTCGGATGCTCCCCGTGTCTGCGGCAGAGATCGGCTCCGATATCGACATGCGACCCGCCCATATCCTGTGTTAGTGCCTTGCCGATATCATGCAGCAGTCCTGCGCGCATCGCAAGTTTCTCATCACCACCCATCTCAGTAGCCATTACCTTGGCAAGCCGTGCCACTTCGAGTGTATGAGCCAGAGCATTCTGCCCGTAGCTTGCACGGTATTTGAGTCGTCCTATCAGTCTGACGAGCTCTTCGTGCATCGGGAAAAGCCCCATATCGATGATGATGCTCTCACCCTCTTCATAGGTCTTCTTCTCAAACTCCGCGACCACTTTTTCGTGCACCTCTTCGATACGTCCGGGATGGATACGCCCATCTTCGACCAGTATCTCTATCACCCTCGTAGCAATCGCACGGCGGTAGAGGTTAAACGAACTGACAATGATCACTCCGGGTGTCTCATCGATGATGATATCCACACCGAGCAGCATCTCGAGCGCCTTGATATTGCGTCCCTCTTTGCCGATGATACGCCCTTTGTGCTCATCACTTGGAAGCGTAATAAGATTGATCAGCCTCTCTCCGGCAAAATCACCGGCATAGCGTGTGGTAGCCTGGGCGAGGATGTAGTTGGCTTTTTTCTCCCCCTCCTCTTTGGCGACCTTCTCATACTTGCGTACGATGGCGGCTATCTCAGAACGGCTCTGCTCTTCGACCTTCTCAAGGATGTAGCTTCGTGCTTCCTCTTTGGTCAGGGATGCAAGCTGCTCCATCTTGTCGATCGCCTCGCGGATCTGTGCCTCTTTCTCCGCTTCAAGAGCCTGGAGCTTTGCTTCTTTCTCTTGGATTCTTTGTTCAAGCTGCCCCAAACGCTCCTGCTGTGCCTGAAGACTTTTGGTCTCGAGGATCAACGTACGGTTACGCTCTTCAGTTTTTGCCACACGCTCCTGAAATGCTTTTTCAAGCTCAAGCCCTTTGCTCTTGATCTTGACCTCAGCCTCTTGCAAAAGAAGCTCCGCTTCATTCTCGATGGCTTTTGCCTTAGCTTTCGCCTCCAGCTCCAAGTGTGCAAACCTGTTTTGGCTGCTTTTTTTCAGCCACAGGTAACACACGCTACTCCCTACCAACGCTCCGACGATCGCGGAGACTCCTATTATGATATTCATCACTTATTCCTTCCTTCAAGAAAAAGCGACAAAAAATATTATGTAATTACTTATGGAACAATAATATGATCTGCTTTGACATCGTAATGATCTGTAATCACCTCTTTTGCATAGCACAATTCTCGTGCGACGAACACGACTTTTTTTATATTTTTCATCTCTTTTTCAAAAAATCTATCGTACATCCCTTTGCCAAACCCTATACGCCGATAGGTACTGTCTACTCCTACAATGGGCACGATAGCAATATCTATCTCTTTTCTTCTATACTGTCTTGAATATTTCGGTTCTTTAATCCCAAACTGCTTTTTTTGCAGCGGGTATCTATATTTTACCAACCTAAAACTTTTACCTTCCATAAACGGCACATAAACGTTCCTCTTTTGCCGTCGTAGCCTTTTGAGAAGCGGTGTGACATCCACCTCCATACCCAATGGCAGATAGAGCATGATATTTTGTGCTCTGCTTGCTTCAATCATCTCATAAAGTTTGGAGAGTACCAGTTTGTCCCTTTTGTAGCGGTTGATTCGGGATGCTTTTTGGAGCCTTTTGAGGCACCCTTTTCGAAATTGCTCCTTGGATCGGTTTGCTGCCATCATTTCCCTTTATTTTTAGTACCCTTAAGGTATAATCGGGACAATTATAGCAAAAAGGCTTCAAGTGAAGGAACTCCGTTATCTCTCTTTGGCACTGTTGGTACTTTTGGTAACTGCTTGTGAGAAGAAAAAGAGCGAGCAGACAGC
>WFYB01000075.1 GCA_015490315.1 Sulfurovum sp.
AATATAATTAAAGTATAATTTATATACTATTAAAGAGGTTTCAAATGCAGTTTGAATATGATGAGAATAAAAGCAAAATCAATAAAGAGAAGCATGGCATTGACTTTGTGGAAGCACAGAAGTTGTGGCAGCATGAAAATGCACTCATTGTTCCGGCAAATATAGTGGATGATGAAGTTCGGTATGCACTTATTTCGATATTGAGAGATAAATGCTATGTGGCGATCTTTACACTTAGAGGTGAGATATATCGGATCATCAGTGTGCGAAGATGTAGAAAAAATGAGGAGAAAAGCTATCATGAAGCGAAGTAAAATAGTAAAAGAGAAAAGTATCACGGCAAAAGAGTTCGATGAAAAATTTGATAACGGTGAAGATATCGCAGAGTATTTGGATTTTTCCAATGCTATCAGGTTAAAAGATGTCAAAAAGCTAAAAACAGAGACCAAAAAAGTGAATGTCGATTTCCCTGAGTGGATCATAGAGTCCTTGGATAGGGAAGCCAAAAAAATAGGTGTGACAAGACAGTCGATCATCAAAGTCTGGATCGCAGAGAGACTCAAGGAAGAGATGGGAACACAGGTGACAAGCTACTCATGACACACCAAGAGAAACTCGCCAAAGCCAAAGCCAAGCTGATGCTTGAGCATCCCTATATCGGAGCACTTGCTACGACACTCAAGAGTGTCGATGATCCTGAGGCACTGACATTCAGCAGTGATGGGGTGAAGCTGACCTATAACCCTGAGTATTTTGAGAAAGTACCGCTTGATGAGATAGAGTTTGCGCTTGCCAACGGAGCGATGCATGCGGTACTCAAGCATCGTGAGAGGATCAGTGGTCGGGTAGGGCGCATCTGGCAGGCGGCGACTGATCTTGTGGTCAACAGTATGCTGGTCAAAAACGGCTTTGTCTTGCCACCCTATGTCTACTATGATGAGCGCTTTGATGGGATGTATGCCGAAGAGATCTACGATGTGCTCAAAGATGAGATGATCACCAACCAGACGCGGGATGAAGCCGAAGTACAGAGTGAGGATATGGAGCCTACGGATGAGGACGATAAGAGCACTTCGAGCAATACCTCACAAAGCAACGCCAATGACCAGACCACATCACCGCAGGAGCCAACAAACCCGGAGCCGCTCTCTATGCAGGAACAGCCGATCGACCCTGAGGCGTTCGAGGCACTCCAAGAGGAGCTGCAGGAGTATTTCGAGCAGATCTTTGCCAAGTACAAGCGTCAGGGCGACCTGCCCAAGGGGCTGGAGATCGTGGTGCCGGAGCTCTTTTCGTACAAGATCGACTGGCGGGAGGCACTCTACCGCTACATCGCCGACTATGCCAAGAGCAGCTACAGCTTCATGCCGCCCAATATGAAGTATCTCTACCGGGGTATCTGTCTGCCCTCGCTCAGTTCTGACCTGCTGCGCATTGTCATCGCCATCGATACATCCGGCTCGATCGATGAGGAGATGCTTGGGGTATTTCTCTCTGAGGTGAGTGCCATCATGCAGCAGTACCCCAACTATGAGATCGACATCATCACTGCCGATGCCAAGGTACAGTCACACAAAACCTACCTGCCCGGTGAGCCATTGGAGTATGAAGTGAGCGGAGGTGGGGGGACAGACTTTCGTCCGGTTTTTGCCTATATCGAGAGAGAGATAGACTATCCGACACTGCTACTCTATTTTACCGACGGTATGGGCACCTTCCCTACAGAGGAGCCCGGCTACGACCTAGTCTGGGTGATGCCAGAAGCCAAAGAGGTGCCTTTCGGAGAGGTGCTGGAGCTGACGTGAGCAGAGAGGATTAATACTCTGTTTATAGAAATGGTGTATAATCCTTTTTATTAAGGGCACCTCTCATAACCCTAGACGCCCATAATGGGTTTTGCAGATGTGAGATTTTGTTAGAGGCTTTCAAATCCTAGCCAACGCTAAGATGAAGAAAGCATCTTGTGAAAGATCGCGTCTGCAAAGCCCACCCTTCTGGCAATGCCGGTTTTGCCCTATGCGGCGTTACACTTTTTCGACTTAGCTGCGGCTAGGTCTGTAAAGTGTGCCTTGCCTAGAACAAAACTGGCAATGTTATGAGCATCTAGGGTTATTAGAGGTGCCCATAACACAATTTC
>WFYB01000076.1 GCA_015490315.1 Sulfurovum sp.
ATCGTGATGGATGCTTCCGCACAGCCAGAGAGTGTCGCCCCCTTTGTCGATATCGCGCATCGTCTTTATGAAGCAGGGGTACGCACTCCCAAGATCAATGCATTTGATGCCAAGGAGGGCTTCATCTTCATGGAGGATCTCGGCAGCCGCCATCTCATCGATACGATAGCGCAGGAGGGGAGCTACTACTACCCAAAATCGATAGAGATGATCGCAAAGATGCAGGAGTGTGATATCTCGGGACTGCCGGAGTATGACCGTGCCTTTTTGCTTGAAGAGATGCGCTTGATGCCCCAGTGGTATCTTCAGGGATACCTCAAACAGAGACCTAGCAAAGAAGAGGAGGCGACACTGGAAGCCTGCTTTTTGGCGATAGCCGATGTGGTACTGGAGCAGCCGCAAGGACTCTTTGTGCATCGTGATTTTCATGCGCGCAACCTGATGTTTGACTGTTCGGACAATCTCGTGGCGATCGACTTTCAGGATGCACGGGCAGGTGCGTTGACCTACGATCTGGTCTCGCTGCTAAGAGATGTGTATGTCTCTCTTGATCCCACCGAGGTAGAGCGGCTGGCACTTCATTTTCGGGATATTCGCGGTATAGAGGCGGATGATCAGACCTTTATGTGCTGGTTTGACTTTACGGGGATGCAGCGTCACATCAAGATACTGGGCATCTTCGCGCGTCTCGCACTCCGCGACGGCAAGGAGGGCTATCTTGGTGATATCCCACAGACACTGCACTATCTCAGAGAGGTTGCGTCCAAATACGAGGAGACACGTCCACTGCTTGATATATTATATAATATCAAATAGCACAGCATAAGCACTATTTGGCTAAAATACACCCCTTACAGAAGTATCACTACAAAGGTTTAGGCATGGGCAAGAAAAAAGATTTTTTACGCAGGATCGTCGAAGAGGACTTAAAGGCAGGAAAGTACAGTGAAGTAGTCACACGTTTCCCGCCCGAGCCCAACGGATTCCCCCATATCGGACATGCTAAATCGATCTCGATCAACTTCGGCATCGCCAAAGACTATAACGGCAGATGCAACCTCAGAATGGACGACACCAACCCAACCACCGAAGATCCACGCTATGTCGAAGCGATCAAGGATGCTGTCGAGTGGCTGGGCTTTGAGTGGGACGGGGATGTGCGGTATACATCAGACTACTTTGAGAGACTCTATGGCTATGCAGTAGAGCTCATCAAGATGGGCAAAGCCTATGTAGACAGTCTTGATGAAGAGACGATACGTGAATACCGCGGCACCGTGACCACCCCGGGCAAGCGAAGCGAGTATGCCAATAGAAGCGTCGAAGAGAACCTCGATCTCTTTGAGCGAATGAGAAAGGGTGAGTTCGCAGAGGGGGAGCATGTGCTCAGAGCCAAGATCGATATGGCATCACCCAATATGAAGATGCGAGATCCGCTGCTTTACCGTATCCGCCATGCACACCACTACAGAGCAGGGGATACGTGGGCGATCTATCCGATGTATGATTTTGCCCACTGTCTCTCGGACTATATCGAGGGGGTGACGCACTCGCTGTGTACACTGGAGTTTGAGAACAACCGCGATATCTACGACTGGGTGATCGATACATTGGGGCTCGAGCCTCCGCGTCCTTATCAGTATGAATTTGCCAGACTCAACATCAGCTATACGGTCATGAGCAAAAGAAAGCTGCTCGAACTGGTAGAAAAAAAGCTTGTCAGTGGCTGGGATGATCCGCGTATGCCTACTATCGCAGGCTACAAGCGCAGAGGCTATACCCCCGAGTCGATCCTCAACTTCTGTGACGAGATAGGGATCGCCAAGGCAAACTCGGTGGTGGATGTGGCGCAGTTGGAGCACTGTATCCGTGATGATCTCAACCCCAAAGTACCGCGCGTGATGTGTGTGACCGATCCGCTCAAGGTGACGATCGTCAACTATGAAGGGAGTGAGGAGATCGATGCTTCCTACTATCCGCATGATGTTCCCAAAGAGGGAAGCAGGAAGCTTCCTTTCTCCAAAGAGATCTACATCAACCGCGAGGACTTCTCAGAAAACCCTCCCAAGGGCTACTACCGTCTCACTCCAGAGCAGCCTGTACGACTTAAGTATGCCTACATCATCACCTGTAAAGAGGTGATCAAAGATAGCAGCGGCAAGATCATCGAGATAAAAGCGCAGTATCACCCCGACTCCAAAAGTGGAGAAGATCGTAGCGGTATCAAGGTCAAGAGTGCGATACAATGGGTCGAAGCGACACATGCCAAGAGGGTCGAGCTGAGGCTCTATGACAGACTCTTCAAGGTGGAGTCTCCGCAGGGGATCGAGGATATCAATCCCGATTCGCTCAAGATTATCAAGGATGCGCTGATCGAACCTGCTGTGATCACCCAAAAGCCTGATG
>WFYB01000077.1 GCA_015490315.1 Sulfurovum sp.
AAGTAGTGAAAATCCTCTCTCTGCTTCTCGATCCGTCCCTCCCGCTGGGCAGGTGGCAGTGCGTCGATACACTGTATCTCCTCCTTAAGAGAGGATACCGTTGCATCCAGCCACTGCAGAAAGACTTTTCTTGTGATCTTTTTTGCCTGCTGCGCATCGCCACCTTCCGATCGCGCCTGATCATATGCTTCCTTTAAAAAGCTTTTTAGCTCATCCGCATCAAAGAGTGGCATCGGCGATCTCCTCCTGCAGCGACTCTATGAGATCGACAAGCTGCTCAAGACACTTCTTGCTCATGCGAGCCCTGGCACCTTCGATAAGAATGGTCAGTGTCTTTTTGATGAGAGTATGCTTGTATACGGCAGGATCCTCCTGGTGCGCGATCTTCTTCATCTTGGCAAAGGCATCACCAAGCTGGCTTAGCTTGTCTACTCTGGCTTCCGGCTTGAGGTCTGCCTCTTTGATCTCTTTGAGGAAATCGTTCATATACTCTAAAAAATTGGTATAGATCTTATCGCTTCCGCCGCTGAGCATGGCATTGGTTCTAAGCGTGTCCCACTCTTTGTCATCCGCTTTGTAGTTCTGGATCGTACGTATGCTGACCCCAAGATGCTGCGCAATCTCCTCATAGGAGTGTCCTAAGATATAGAGCTTTTTAGCCAGTGCTTTTTTTTGCTTAAGCGTCATAGATAGCCCTTTGTGATCTCTTTTGGTTTCCCGTGGCGGAAAGTAAATCCTGACTGCTTTGGAGGCTTTTGTGATGTGGTGACAGGGATCTGTTTTTTTGCCATCTTCATGAGATAGGCTTCTATCTTTTCGATCCGCTCGCTTCTCTCATCCTGCCCCAGTTTGTTTCTGCGGCGCAGCTCAAGGATCGTCAGCTCGATGGCGATATTTTTGAGAAGCTCAGTAGGCTGATCGGGCAGGGTAAAAAAAGAGCCGATAAAAGAGAGGGCGTCGTTGATCGCATCCTGCAGCACTTCCTCATCAAGCACTCCTTTGGCGTTAAGGTCGCTAAGCTGCGTAAGTTCTGTAAAGCTGATCTCTTTTAGCAGGTCTTCTTTGGTGATCGTCATCGGTGTTTCTCCAGTATCTCTTTATTAGGCGATGCCAAAGGCATCACCGTCTATATACTATGCAAGCGTGACTGTCGCGTCGCAGATAGATTTGACAGATGGGATCGGCAGCGGCTTAGACTGCGCAATCACCTTGTATCCGGATGGATCTGACAGCTTAATAGGATTAAGCCATAGAGGCAGCGGCTGCAGTCCGGCGTCAACATCATCGATCGCAAGATATCTGAACGCGAAGCCGCCATCTTTTGCAATGGCTTTGATGCCGTTATCATTAAGTACCGGTTTGTATTTTTTGGTTGCCGGATCAAAATACTTGGTGTTGTATCTGGAGATCTTGTAGCCACCAATATAGATGGCATTGTCTGTCACCTTTGTGCTGATCGCCGCACTCTGCAGACCGCCAACGACATCAAGCAGCCTGGCGTAGACATTTTTGCCCGCACGAAACTCTACTGCCGCGCCGCCGCCGTTCTCTTCGATGAGTGCCGCCATATCAGAAAGGTCTGAGAAGATATTGCCGATCTTTACACTTGGACCCCATGTAAAATTGGATGTGATCTTAAGGGTATTGCCGTAATCGACGACATAAGTATCCAACCCATCTTCTGTTTTCATCGCGAAGGATATCTTACCTGTAAGCGACTGCGCGCAGAGCGCCTCGGTGGTCGATCTGATCGTACGTCTTGCAAAGTCGATCGTATTGCGCAGCCATGATGACTGGCCAGATGCTGTCAATGTCTTGATACGGTTCAGCTCTGCTGCCGTAATTGGTTTGTTTACAATGATGGGGAGAGGCTCAATTGTCTTCAAAGAGCTGCTGCCTCCGCCAAGCGTCACGGAGGCGGAGCCTCTATTGACGACCGGTACCGCTTTTGCGATAGAGGAAATCTCATCAATAGAAATCGTGTCAAACGGGTAAGTGTCTCTGACCGAGGCTGGATAGATATCATCCATGACCGGGGTGTTGAGCGGAGAGAGCTTGCCCAGCTGCTCTCTGACATTTTTTGGGGTAATGATATGTTTTAGTGGCATCTTGTTCTCCTTTGTTTAGATGGCGTAGATTGGGTGCTGGCTGACAAGCAGTGCGATCTGGTCTGCATCTGCGAGCAGCATCTCTTGTGTAACGGTTCCATGAATGAGTACTTCAACAAGGTCTCCATGATCTGGGTCAAAATCGCTGACTGCGACACCAACGGTATTCTGTTGCGGATTTGCGGCTGCATCATATGCGGCCATCGGAGCAACTCCGTTATCGCCGGATACGAGGATCGTTCCTTTTTTGAACGCTGTCGTGACCGATGTGTCTGTCTTTTTGGTGACGATCACCGGCGGATGTGTGCGGTTGATCACGCTGTCTTCTGTGATAGGCTCTTTTTGGGTTACTGCTTTGAATGGCATGGTTTCTCCTTTTTTAGATTCTGCTCATGTCGATTGTTTCGACTTCTGCTGGCTTATTTGTCGCAGGATAGATATCGCTTTGCGGCACATCGGGTTGGGGTTTTGCTGCTTCGAGATAGGCATCAAACCCATCTGGATCTTTGATAGCGTAGTCGCATGCCCACTGCTCCTGTTCTGGATGCAGCTTCTTTGCCGCAATAGCGTCTTTGACCTTGGCTGATGCTGCCACCTTTTTCATCTCTTCCAGCTTTTCGTTTGTCTTGGAAAGCTCTGCTTTGAGCGCACTGTTTTCTGCCTGCAGTGCTTCCATTTGTTCTTTTGTCATCTCTGTCTCCTTTTTATGGGATGATTGGTTTTTGGCCGCAATGGGCGGCAACTCGTTAAAAAAAGGTGTGTTTGTCATGGCGACGGAGTGAAGCGTCCACCCGACATCCTCTCCGCTTTTGGGATCGGTACCGTGCGGTACCAGCGTAGGGGAGAGATATCTATACTCTCCTGCCTTGATCTGAGCTTTGGCGGCATCTGTCCACTCAATATATGCCATAAGCGCATCATCCTGCACACGAAGCCCATCGGGGTGGCGTATCCACCCGCTTGCAGGCGCTTTGTCTCCATAAAGCGACTGGTGCTCATAATCTACAACGACATCAAGCCCCAGTCTTTTGAAGTTGGCAACGATCGTCTCAAGGTCTTCGGTCTGAAGTGTGAATTTGCCTGCTGTATGCCCGCTCCATGTTCCAGTCGTGGCGATAGGCTGCCACCGCTTTGCCTTTTTGTCTATGCGACACGCTATGAATCCATCCACTGATATACTCCTTCGTCTGTGATGTGCACCTCTATACCTCGGCTGAAGACACTAAGATAGCCCTGATCGATCTTTGCATCAAAAATCTTGCGTGATGACTTTGTAGTGATTGCTATTTCGTCTATCTTATCAAGATGCTTTTCAGCCTCTTCCATCATCGCTGCCAACGTGCTCAAACTCGCCTGTCTGTAGTCGCTGTTGGCAGAATAGGCGATATGAATAAAATAAAGGTTGAATGAGAGAACGCGATCCATACCGTCTCGCCGATCGCCTGTAAAATCGACAAGTATTTTTGGAAACTCGTCTTTTGCCAGATCAGGCGTTTTGTAGTCGCTGAGCTGACCATAGTATCTATCGACATAGATCTGCTTGTTTTGCCGTAGCGCATCGACGATGGTTTGATGACTGCGTTCGATCATACCGCTCCTTTTTGGGTGTAATCATAAGGCAATAGTGCACGAAAAGTACAGCACGAAATACACAGCAAGAATGTCACCACTCTCCCGTGTTTTACTCCTCTGCCCAAAATCCTCTATACTTCGAGCATTCGATCACCAATAGGAAATCAAAAAAAATAGAAAGGAGCACCGATGGGGTTAATGGACTTCAGCCTTGGAGATGTCGGAAGCATCTTTACTAGCCTTCGCGAAGCGATCACAGGAGAGAAAATTAAGGATCCTGCCGAGCAGGCAAAGATGATGCTCGCCCTCGATCAGCTTGAAGCGAAACTCAAAATGGCTCAGATGGATGTCAACAAAACGGAGGCGCAGCACAAAAGCATCTTTGTGGCGGGGTGGCGTCCTTTTATAGGGTGGATCAGCGGATCAGCCCTTGCATACAACTACATCGTGCAGCCGCTTCTTTTTGTGTGGCTAAGTGCGGCCGGCATTTCTGTAGAGATGCCGCAACTTGACATCGGCACACTGATGATGCTTATGGGAGGCATGCTCGGCTTTGGGGCTTTTCGTACATTTGAAAAAGTCAAGGGCGTAGAGCGTGGATACTGATGAGACCAAAACAGGACGAAGGAAGCACTATGCCGCACAATGATCCAAGCAACTACTCTTTGATCACCTACATATGGGTGATTCTTCTGTCGCTGTGGGGCGGCATCGTGCACCACATCAAAAAAGTGAAGACCGGAGTCATTGCAAGATTCAGTCTTTCAGAACTTGTCGGAGATCTGTTTATCTCCGGATTTATCGGTGTGATGACCTTTTATCTCTGCGAGTATGCAGGGGTTGATAAGCTGCTTACCGCTTTTTTGGTCGGAACCAGTTCGCACATGGGAACGCGAGGACTCATGATTCTTGAAGAGGTCGCTGCCAAAAAGTTTGGTGTGAGCGTACCAAAAGAGAACGATACGGAGAAGCGGTAATGGACATCTACGCAGAGCTTTCAGACCTCAAGCGTCGACTGGGAGCAATGGTGAGCTTCGGCACAGTAGTAGAGAGCCGTGCTGCAGGGGGCAAAGCGCTTGTGCGGGTAGCTGTCTATGAGCGTGTCACTGACTGGCTGCCGGTAGCAAGTCTCTCCAATAACTTTTTCAGACTTTGGGTGCCGCCGCTTGTGGGCATGCAGGTGACGGTTATCAGTCCAGGCGGCGACGCTGATTACGGCATCGTCATTCCTGCGATATTTAATACAAGCTGCAAAGAGCCTGCCGGCGCAGGTGCCGATAATGCGATACTGGAGGCGGGAGGGAACAGGGTGGTATTCGACAGCAACAATATCAATATCACCGCACCCGGTTCCGTATCTATCGATACGCCGACTGTCTCTATGCGCGGCGACCTTGTTGTCTCTGGAGATATCAGAGACTCCAGAGGCGACCTGACAGGACACACCCATGTGACCACAGATGGTGCTACGGCGAAGGAGAGATGATGCAGACCAAAAGGCTGGACATGCAGGACAAAGTGATACGTGTGTTAATGACCCCTCTTGGGTCAAGAGTCATGCGTCCTTTATTTGGCAGCAGACTTTTTGAGCTGATCGACAGAAACTACAATACCGAGTATAGACTTGATGCAGTGGCCTACAGTGCTGAAGCGATAGAGAGAAATCTCCCAGAGCTGCAGATCAGAGAGATCCATAGCCA
>WFYB01000078.1 GCA_015490315.1 Sulfurovum sp.
CCAAAGAGGGCGATGTGCTCCGGGCTTGGACCTACAAAGACGATACCTCGCTTCTCACAGGCTCTGGCAAACTCGGCACTCTCGGAGAGAAACCCGTACCCCGGATGTATCGCATCGCAGCGGTTGACCTTTGCCAGGTCAATGATATTCTCGTAGTCAAGATAGACCTGCACCGGATGCCCTTTCATCTCTATGGTCTGGTCGGACTTCTTCACCCAAACACCCTCCCTGTCCGCTTCGGAGTGTACCACCACACTTGTAATACCAAGCTCTTTGCAGGCGCGGATAATACGCAGCGCGATCTCTCCACGGTTGGCTATAAGCAGTTTGTTTATCTTTCTTTTTACAGTTTTTATCATCGCATATCCTTTTTTTGTGCCATTATAGCCTTTGCCAGTACTGCGATTCTACACATATTTTAAATAGTATATTATCTTTTTTTGTCATAAATATATACTTTAGTTGCTATAATTATTCTCATGAAAAGAGAGACATACTGGAAGAACATACGCATAGCGAACGATCTGATGTTCTACATCTATACCAATATCGATACAGAGATCAATATGGATGAAGTTGCCCAGTCTCTTGGTATGGACCGGATCTACCTGCATAAGGTCTTCAAAAAGGTCTTTGGCAGGAATATCTATGAGAGCATCAAATCGATACGTCTTCAAAAGGCTTCCAACCTGTTGATAACCAATCGCCACTCCACCATCAGCAAGGTTGCCGCTGCCTGCGGATACAGTTCTCAAACCTCTTTTATCCGCGCGTTCAAAGCACGCTTTGGCATGACCCCCAAGGCGTGGAGAAACGGCGGCTTTCTTCTCTACTCCGACAAACTGCTCGGCAGCGTAGAGAGTGGCAAGCTGCTTGTCTCAGAGCCTGCAATCGTCAAACAAGAACCCATCGACGCCTTCTACCTTCGCGACAATGGCTACGGCCCGCACATCAAACACTCCTGGCAGAAGCTTCAAACCCTCATCTACACCCTCGAGCCCAAAAGCTATATGCTCATCTCCCTCTTTCACGACAATCCCGCCATCACCAGGCTCGATGCCTGCCAGCATGTCTCCGCCATCACTCTGGATGCAAAAAATTCGGAAGTCAATCTGCCAAAGTTCAAGATTGCAGGCGGCGTCTATGCCAAATTCGAAGTCAAAGGGAAACGTGAAGATTTGCTGCGCTTCATCCGCTGGGTCTATCACACATGGCTGCCCCAAAGCGGCTATGAGACAACAACCAAACCGCCCTACGCCATCTACCGCACCAACCACCATCTCAGTAATAACGGCTATTTCGATATGGACTTCTATCTTTCGATAACATTGTAACTGCTATAATACCTTTTATGAAAACACCCAACTTTTTCGCCATCATTATCGGTACCGAGATCCTCAACCAAAGACGCAAAGACGCTCACTTTGATTTTCTTGCCGATGCGCTTGCAAAAAGAGGGCACAAACTCTCCGGCTCATTCGTCATCGAAGATGACCCTGCCCTCATTGTACAGACACTGAAATTCATCGCATCACAGCCAAACCCGGTGCTCTTCAGCTTTGGCGGTATCGGCTCTACTCCCGATGACCATACGCGTAAGTGTGCCGCCATTGCGCTGCGTGACGGGAACCTCTATGAACAACCCGAAGCTAAAAAGATCATAGAAGAGAGACTTGGCAAAGATGCCTACCCTCACCCCATCAAGATGGCACAGCTTCCAAAAGGAGCAAAACTGTTGCACAATCCCGTCAACCAGATGCCTGCTTTCTATCTGGATGAGCGATACTTCTTTATGCCGGGATTTCCGCAGATGAGCCATCCGATGGTTGAATATATACTTGAGTATATCATCCCTGAGGGCACACCGACATACCGTTTCACCCTTACTGCGGCATGCAAAGAGAATCTTTTTATCGAACTGATGGAAAAGGCACCGCATGATGTAGAAATCTCATCTCTGCCAAAGCTTTATGACAACGGCTGGCATGTTACCCTCTCGGTGGCTTCTCACAACAAAGCATTGGCAGAAGAGACATTCGAACAGTTTATTACACTGCTGAAGACACAACAGATTGGCTACTCACTGGGTGATGATATCTAATGACTCGCTACATTCAAACACTCAGCCATCCCGTCATCGCACGGCTTTCACTCATACAGCTTATCAGCTACTTTGGCACATGGTTCTCTCAAGTAGCCATCTTCTCCCTGCTTGTTGAACTGCATGCGAGTGCACTTATCATTTCACTTACCGCTGCCATGGCGATGCTGCCTGCGGTGGTACTTGCACCTCTCATTGGCATTGCCGTAGATCGCATCCATTTTAAAAAACTGATGGGTACACTGCTGGCTATCGAGACAGTTGCTACACTTGGATTTATACTCATCGACTCACTCTCGCTTGTCTGGCTTTTGATGGGGCTGATCTTCATTCGTTCTGCTGCAGCAAGCGTACTTTTTAGTGCTGAGATGTCACTTTTTCCCAAAATCATTGAGGGGGAAATGCTCAAGAACACCAACGAAATCCACTCGATTATCTGGTCATTTACCTATGCTTCAGGTATGGCAGTTGGCGGTATTATGACATATCATTTCGGTTATCATACCGCATTCATAATTGATGCGGTGCTGTATACCATTGCTCTGTTTATCCTAATAGGTCTAAAGCTCTCCTTGCAACCACCCAAACACCCCCATTCACACTGGAAAATGTTCACTGACGGTTTTTACTATCTCAAGTCACGCAAAAAAACGCTACATCTTATACTCCTTCATGCCTCCTTGGGACTGACCAGCTTTGATGCACTTGTTACGCTGCTTGCTGATTACGAATACAAAACCCTCATTGCTGTACCGCTTGCCATAGGCTGGATCAATGCTGTGCGTGCAATAGCATTGATGATTGGTCCTATATTTGTCGGCAAATGGATCACAGAGAAAAACCTGTATTTCTTTTTTATCCTTCAAGGGATAGCCATTGTACTTTGGAGTTTTGCCCAGCAAAACTTTTACTGGGCACTTGTCACCCTTTTTGGCGTAGGCTTTTTTACCTCTACACTCTGGTCACAAACCTACCTCATGCTCCAACAGGAGACTGACAAAGCCTATTTGGGGCGCATCATCTCCTACAACGACATGTTCTTTATGCTCTCCAACATTGTCACAGCACTCTTCATCGGTTACGCTTTTGAGTGGGGATTGTCATTGCGTGCTATTACTGTGACACTTGGTATCGGATTTTTGATTACCGCGGTCTATTATCTTTGGATCAGGAGAAGGTACTTGTAAGTATTGCTCCACGTTTTACGTGAGAGTATAGAGCAATGTTTTTTCAACATGAAGTCTTCATTCTCACGCAGAAGCATGAGAATGAGATGACTACAATCAAAGGTGCTTTTCTATCAGTTCCAACACTTTTGTAATCTCAGCTTTACTCAGTTTACCAAACTTCTTGTAGATCACTCTACCCGCTTTATCAAAAATGATGATATCTGAGTTGTCATCGGCAAGCTGCCACTTTTTGACCAGCACTTTTTGCCTGTCTTTGACATAAACCGTATCTGGAAACTGCTTTTGTTTCTTTTTGAGGAGTGATTCCAAAACAATGTTGGGCATCCATGTCGCTGCAAGGTTTATCACTGCAACTGAAGCAAATTTGTTGCGGTCAAAATGGCGTTTTTTGAGTGCCTGACTCAAGGCATCGTTTTTTTTACGTTCATCCGGATCGACATAGAAAAGGATATGCACCTTTCCCTTAAGTGTATCAGATTGCCATACACTGCCGTCTACTTTGGCACCCTCTTTGCCGCTGAGTACTACTTTGGGCGGTACCTTGCCTACCTCTACAGCGATACCGTATCCTGTCAACAGCAGCGCTGCTATGATTATCTTCTTCATCATCATTCATCCTCTTTTATTGATACCAAATCATAACATTATTATCGATTTTATGCTACCATTAGCCCAAATTTAACCTATGGAGATATCAAGATGGATATTACAAAACTCGGACATGGAGAGTGTCCAGATGCAGTGATCGCATTGATCGAAGTACCACTCAACTCGAACATCAAATATGAATTTGACAAAGAAGCAGGCGGTATCGCAGTAGACAGAGTACTCTACTCAGCTGTCCACTATCCGGCAAACTACGGTTTCGTACCCAACACACTCTCGGACGACGGTGACCCGGCAGATATTCTGGTACTGTGTGACTATACACTCCAGCCTGGCTCTTACATCAAATGCCGTCTTGTCGGTGTCCTAATGACAGAAGATGAGTCAGGCGGTGATGAGAAACTGCTTGCGGTTCCTACTGAGAAGATCGATCCAACCTATGCCAACATCAAAGATCTTGCCGATGTTCCCGAAGCGACGCTCAACCGCATCAAAAACTTTTTTGAAACCTACAAAATGCTTGAGCCGAACAAATGGGTAAAAGTAGCAGGGTTCAAAGACAAAAAAGCAGCGACAGAGATCTTAGAGAAAGCGATCAAAAACTACAAATAAGTGATCGAAGCGGCTCGGATGAGTCCGCTTTCATCCTCTCTTTTCTCTACTAAAATCCCAACTCTTTCTTACGGTTGTCAAGGTAGCAATCGACCCCTTTGACGATCCCTTGTGCCAGACTTTTCTGATAGCGGCTGTCAAAGAGTCTTTGACGCTCTTTGGTATTGGTAATATAGCCGGTCTCAACCAGGATGGAGGGTCTGCTCGCACCCACAAGCACATAAAAAGGTGCGGGTTTGGCACCACCGTTTCTGGTATCGGGGTACTCTTTTTTGACATTTTGCATAATATTGTGCTGCACATCAATGGCAAGCTTGTTCGATTCTATGATCTTGGGACCGTTAAGTACAGAGTCCACGATCACATCTTTACTAAGTGCATCTGCTCCCTGCAAAACAGCGGCATTCTCTTTGGCGGCGATACGCTGTGAGCGGGCATCCCTGGTTTTTTGTAAAAAGTAGGTCTCGATCCCCTCGATCTTTTCAAACTTGCTCTTGTCAGCGATCGCATTGGCATGGATTGAGATAAATACCTTGGCATTTAGTTTGTCAGCGATACGTGTCCGCTCTCCAAGTGTCAAAAATCTGTCACTTCCGCGTGTCAGATAGACTCTGTACCCCTCATCTTCAAAAGCATCTTTGAGCTTCTTAACGATCTGCAATACTGCGTCCTTTTCACATTTGCCTGCACAGACTGCGCCGCCGTCATGTCCACCGTGTCCCGCATCGATCACGATCAGATCATCGGAGCGGTCGACACCCATACCGCCACACCCGACCAAAAACCACGCCGCAGCAAAAACTGTCAAATATCTTTTCACTCTTTTTCCCTCTCTTTTGATTAAAAACCAAGCTCTTTTCGTCTGTTGTTCAGATAGTTATCGATACCTTCGGCAATCCCTTTGGCAAGCAGCTCCTGATACCTTCGGCTAAAGAGTCTCTTGCGCTCTTTCGGATGGGAAATATATCCCACTTCGACCAAAATAGAGGGACGGCTCGCACCTACCAGCACCCAAAATGGTGCATGTCTTACCCCTCCGTCTTTGATCCCGCTGTAGTGTGCCCTGAGGTTGGTCATCATACGTTTTTGTACATCGATCGCAAGCTTGTTCGACTCAATGATTTTGGGTCCGTTGAGCACAGAATCTACGATCACCTTTTTGCTCAGTCTGCTTCCTGCACCTTTAAGTACGGCTGCGTTTTCCCGTGCCGCAATCCGCTTGGATTTGGCATCTCTGGTATTTTGCAAGAAGAAGGTTTCTATGCCGTGGACACGGTTACGCTTGCTTTTGGGTACCGAGTTGGCATGAATAGAGACAAAGACTTTTGCTCCCTTTTTGTCTGCAATATGAGTACGCTGCGGCAGCTTCAAAAACCTGTCGGTTCTTCTGGTCATATAGACCGGATAACCACGTTTTTTCAGCGCTTTTTCCAGACGCTTGGCGATCTGAAGTACCAGATCTTTCTCCCGTTTGCCGCCGGCAATCGCTCCGGTATCATGCCCGCCATGCCCTGCATCTATGACGATCAGCTCACCTTTATGTGAGTGATAGGTAGGCTTGAGAAGCTTCTTTGCTTTGCGCTTCTTCGTCTGCCCTTTGGCAGATGCTTTTTTGACACTATGTGCTGATGCGTTGTAGCGTTTTGCGGGCAGGTGACTGCTCTTTTTGGGCAAGGGGATATGATAGAGCCTTTTGGAGAGTATCGGCTTGTAGGGGGTGCAGTGATAGGGCTTGTCACAACCCACGACGATACGGACAATATCAGGACGGTACTGTGCGATCTTCAGTGAGCGGGTCGTACTGCACTTCAGTCCCTGCCCTACATTTCTTTTGGCAAGGCGGCAGTTTTTGATATCGAAGACTTTTCGGTAGGGTTTGGTCAGTGTAAACGACCGGATCTGTTTCTTATCGATCGTATTGGCAAATGTGAGTCTCAGTTCCCCTTTGACGATTTTAGCATCGTTGAGTCGATTGACCGCCAACAGCATTATGGTACTGCTAAGCAGTAGCGCCAGGATCCTCAAAAGTCTCACCTCTTACTTCTCAACCTCTGCATCTTCGCCTTCCATCAGCTTATGGATCAGCTCTTTGACTGTGATGATCTCTTTGAGCCGGTATCCGTTCGCACCGGTAAAGAAGAGCCCGGTTTCCGCGATACCGTCATAGGCATCAGAGAGTCTGTCGGCGATACAGTATCCCACGATCTTCGCCTCTTCTCCACGGTTACAAGGAGCCACGCAGTTGGAGATACATGCAACCTTGGGTGCAGTACCCTCCTCGATACGCTTATGCTCAGACTTCACACCTCTTGCAGGATAGCCGACAGGGGATTTGAAGAGTTTGATATCCTCTTCTTTTGCATTGATGATCATCTGCTTCATCACATCGCTGGCATCACACTCCTCTGTACCGATAAAGCGTGTACCAAGCTGCACACCGCTGGCACCAAGCTCCATCATACGTACAATATCATCATGATCCCAGACACCTCCGGCTGCGATCACAGGCATATCTCCCCAGTTTTTTGCCTCTTCTACGACAGGAGGCAGGATATTTTCAAGCTGGTTTTCAGGCAAGAAACACTCCTCATACTTGAAGCCCTGGTGTCCGCCGCTGAGAGGTCCCTCTACGATGACCGCGTCAGGCAGTCTGTTGTGTGTCTTTTTCCATCTTTTACAGAGGATCTTGAGTGCTTTGGCAGTTGATACGATCGGTACGAGAGCCACATCCGGATAGTTCTTTGCCGCTTCAGGCATCGTCAGGGGCAGACCCGCTCCGGTGATGATGATGTTGGCACCGGCCTTGCAGGCATCTTCAACTACACGGTTGTAATCACTCTGCGCATAGAGGATATTGGCAGCAAGCGGTCTGTCTCCACATATCTTTCTGGCATTGTCAAATATCTGCTTGAGTGCCTTGTAGGAGTAGAAGTTGATCGCATCGAGAGGACGGTGCTCTTTGCCCACCATCTGTTTGTCATCAAGATAGGAACGGTTTTTGTAGACCCCGGTACCCACGGCCGAGATCACGCCGAGACCTCCCTCTTTGGAGACTGTACCGGCGAGCTGATCCCAGGAGATACCAACCCCCATACCACCTTGAATAATCGGCTTCTCTATCGTGTACTTTCCTATTTTCAACGGCTTAAATTTCATCATCCCACCTTCGCTTTCGCAAACTTTCTTTTGCCGACTTGGAGAACGTACTCTCCCTTTGCGAGATTTTGCTTCTCATCAGTCACTTTTTCCTGATCGATACGTACCGCACCCTGCTTGATATCCCGTCTTGCCTGTGATGTCGAAGGCTCGATACCCGCATCGACCAAAGCCTTGCATATCCAGATACCCTCTTCGAGTGCCACCTCTTTCATATCAGAGGGGAGCTGGTTTTGTTTGAACACATTGTCAAACTCTTCTTTAGCCAGTGTAGCCAACTCTTCATTATAAAATCTTGTAACGAGTTCGAGTGCCAGATCTTCTTTCACCTTTTTAGGATGCAGTGTGCCATCAATAACCGCTGCTTTCAACTTGGCGATCTCCTCAAGCGATTTTTCGCTCAAGAGCTCGTAGTAGCGCCACATCAACTCATCAGAAATCGAGAGTGTCTTGGCATAGATATCTTTGGGGGCTTCGGTGATACCGATATAGTTGTTCAACGATTTGCTCATCTTCTGCACACCGTCGAGCCCCTCAAGGATAGGCATCATCAGTACTGCCTGCTCCTTTCCCACACCATAGGTACGCTGCAGCTGTCTACCCATCAAGAGGTTGAACTTCTGATCCGTTCCTCCAATCTCTATGTCAGACTCGAGTGCCACAGAGTCATATCCCTGAAGCAGCGGATAGATGAACTCCGAGATAGAGATACTCTGCCCCGCTTTGTAGCGCTTCTCAAAATCATCCCGCTCAAGCATACGTGCCACATTGAAAGTCGTTGTCAATGCCACCATGCCTGCCGCACCGAGTTTATCTAACCACTCAGAGTTGAAGACCACATCGGTTTTGCTCTCATCAAGAATATTAAACACCTGATCGGTATAGGTTTTGGCATTTTCGAGAATCGTCTCACGGTCAAGCACTTTACGTGTCTCACTCTTGCCTGTAGGATCGCCGATCATCGCCGTAAAGTCACCGATAAGCAATTGGACACGTCCGCCGTGTTTTTGAAAGGCACGGAGCTTTTGCAGCAGTACAGTATGTCCCAGATGCAGATCGCTGCCTGTAGGATCGAAGCCTGCCTTCACCGTATAGCCCGTCCCGTTCTCATAATAGTCCGAGACCAGTTTCTCTATACGTTCCATATCGATCACTTCGGCAGTGCCTCTGCCGATCTCTTCAAGTGCAGTTGCTACGCTTGCATCACTGTTTGCCATCTGTTACCCTATCCTTCATGTGTTATATGCGTCATCGAGACTGATGATCTCTATAAGCTTGAACTTTTGGGAGATCAACTCTTTGAGTTCACTCCTGTTGTATTGTCCGCTCTCTACTTCGATCTGACAATACTCCGCCTGTTCACTGCTCTGAATACCCAGCTCGATGCTCAGCACATTGAGATCCAGCTCCGAGAGCCTTGTCAGCAGATCCGCCAAAATACCCTTCTGGTTCTGTAGACTGATCGTCAGCCTGAAGCGGGAGAGTTGAGACCTGCTCCAGTTGACATAGACCATTGGCTCATGTGTTAGGATCTTCTCATGTGCTTTTTTGCATAATTTATGGTGTATAATAGCCTTACTGTCCTTATAAAAAGCTACGATCTGATCCCCTACTTTGGGATGACAGCAATAATCGAACTCAACCCCGTCAAGCGGCTTGTTCGTGAAGAAACGGAAGTGCTCTATCTCTTTGATCTTGGGCTTTTTGTATCCTTTTTTGAGGAGTTCCCAGAAACGTACCTCTTTTTTACCCATATATTTGGCGATCTGATGGATCACCTCTTTGTAAAAATCAAGCTGTTCAGGCAATTTGTGGATATTCTCCTCGAGCCCCAGTGCTGCGATCAGATCTGCCATCTCTTCGTATCGTTTGCCAAAGAGCGTAGCCAGGATATTGAGTGCAGCATGTCGGTTGTTCTCTTTGATCCGTGCCCGGCAGAGTGCCCGTATACCCTCTTTTGCCTTGGAAGTTTTGACACTCTCGACCCATGAGCAGTGCAGATGCGGCTCATCATCGCGCAGGATCTTGACGATATCACCGTTTTTGAG
>WFYB01000079.1 GCA_015490315.1 Sulfurovum sp.
AATACCCGGATATCTCCTGGATCAACCGCTATGTGGTCTTCTCTCGCTACACCACACCAAAACACAGTGAGATCGTACTGGCAGATTACACATTTACCTATCAAAAAGTGATTATCCGTGGAGGATTGAATCTTTTCCCAATCTGGGCAGACAAAGATCAAAAGAGTTTCTATTACAGCTCCTATCGCGGGCTGATGCCTACACTCTATAGACTCAATATCTATAACGGACATAAGGAGAAAATCATCTCTTCTGAAGGGATGCTTGTCTGTTCTGATGTAAGCCAAGACGGGCACAAACTGCTCTTGACGATGGCACCTGAGGGACAGGCTGATATCTATCAGCTCGATCTCAATACAGGTGCCAAGCTGCGCATCACACGTTTTGGGGGTATCGATGTCAGTGGTAAATATATCGAGGATGAGAGTAGGATCGTCTTTGTCTCCAACCGTTTGGGCTATGCCAACATCTTTAAAAAGTCGATCCACGGAAATGCCGCTTCTCAGGTAGTCTACCACGGCAGAAACAACAATGCAGTCGATGCCCACGGAGAAAAGATCGTCTACGCGAGCCGGGAGAGCAGTAATGCGTTCGGCAACAATACCTTCAATCTCTATCTGACGACTTCGAACGGTACAGATACAAGACCGCTGACAACAACAGGGGTCAATCAGTTCCCGCGCTTTGCGACGGATGGGACGGTGGTACAGTTCATCAAGCATCGTGCGAGCGGTTCATCGATCGGTTATATAAACCTGGGTACTTCCCAAAGCCTGCTGTTCCCGCTTAAGGGTAGAAAAATTCAATCAATTGATTGGTAAAGGATCTTATGATGATACAAAAAACGCTTTTTTTGACAACACTGGCAGGGCTGCTTCTGATGACAGGCTGTTCTCAGGTCGCTCCTGATCTCGACGCACAGAAGATAAGCAAACACAATGTATCGGATGCTACGGAAATAGTGGGTGATACTGTCACGATCGATGAAAACAAGTATGGGCAGGAAAATGAAGGCGCAACGAGCAAGTTCAACAGCAGCAGCGACGGTTTCAAGAGCATCTATTTCAATTTCGATGAGTATACGATCTCTCCGGAGATGGAGGGGCGTATCGTACAGGATGCAGCCAGAGCCAAAGAGGTTGGTGCAAGCAGGATCAAGATCGAAGGGAACTGTGATGAGTTTGGTACGGATGAGTATAACTATGCACTCGGTCTCAAGCGTGCCAAGGCGGTCAAAGATGCCATGGCAGCACAGGGCGTAGATGCAGGACGTATGGTCATCATCAGCTATGGCGAGAGTAATCCTGTCTGCAATGAACCTACAGATACCTGCTATGCCAGAAACAGACGAGCAGATCTTCGTCTGGCAAAATAAGCATTGAGAGGCAGGTAATGAGGGGAAGGAACAGCGTCTTATCCGTTGGGATCTTGATCCTATGGTTTGGGCTATCTATACTGCATGCAGAGCCGTCTGTCTATGGCTTTGACACAGGAATCAAAACTGTCAAGGAGAACAAAAAAGCAATTGCAGCACTTAGGCGGCAGGTTGCGATGCAAAAAGAGCGCATTGACGGACTGACTAGTGTGATAGAAGGGCTCAGTGCCACAATCAATGAGCTGCAGCAACGCAATGAAACCTCAAGCCAAGGCAGCAGCAGTGACCAGACTGCACTGCTCAAAGAACTGGGTAATATGATAGATCATATCAATGCCAATTATGTCAGTAAAGCGGAACTGAAAAAGATCCTTGCCAATGGCGGTAAGGTGGATACATCTATCTCTACAGAAGCAAAAAAAGAGAGTGCGACTAAACCTAAAAAAGATACACTCCTTGAAAAGAAGAGTGCTTCGAAACTCTATGGAGAGGGGGTTCGCCTCTTTCAGAAAAAGCGCTATGATGAAGCCAAAAAACGTTTCGAGATCACCGATACGAAAGGCTACAAACCGGCTGCCTCCAACTACTATCTCGGAGAGATCGCCTACTATACCAAGCATTATGATGATGCGATCTTCTATTTCAAAAAGAGTGCGGGGCTTTATGATCAGGCGGGGTACATCGATACACTTTTGCTCCATACCGCAGTCTCCCTGGAAAAGACAGGAGATAAAAATCAGGCAAAGCGTTTTTATGAAAATATCGTAGCAAACTATCCGGGCAGAAAAACGGCAGAGATTGCCAAGAACAAGCTAAAGAGGCTGTAATGTTGCATATCGTGAAGATCATCCTGTTTTGTGGATTTTTTATCTCTTTTTTGGCAGCAGATACAGAGGAGAACAACGCATGGAAACCGCTGACACATGAGCTGATACCCATCTCCAAAACGATCTTTACTGTCGTTGATCTGCAGACAGGAGATGAGAAGATCGTGGATTTGACCGGAAAGGATTTTATTGTCGTGTCTGTACGAGAGAAGGGGAGTGACGGACGTTTTTATGCAGTGGATCGAGACGGTACGGTATGGTGGAGCGGTCCTGTAACTTCCGGAGCAGCAGAGTATCGTAGTCCTTCCGGTGTTTTTTCTATTATTCAGAAAAAGCGTTACCATATGTCACGAGATTATCCCGATGAGAGCGGGATTAACAATATGGACTATATGATGAAGTTTACCCGTTTTGGGCATGCATTGCACAAAGGAAGTGTGGATTGGATGTCACACGGCTGTATCCACATCGGTCTTAAAGATGTACCTGTCCTTTACCGCTGGTCACATCTGGGCATGCCGGTAGTGATCACAAGACACAGCTATATGCC
>WFYB01000080.1 GCA_015490315.1 Sulfurovum sp.
CTATAGAGTCCTGTTTGACATCCTTGAAGATAGGTGAATCCTCTTTTTCGATATGCAATTTGGCTTTGCCGTACTCATGATGATCTGCAGGGATCACTTCACCGCCAAAGTGCTGTGTGATCAGCTGCATCCCGTAGCAGATACCGAGAATCGGCAGCCCAAGATCCCAGATACCTTCATCCGGTTTATAGGCATCTTCTGCATAGACCGATGCCGGACCGCCGGAGAGTATGATCCCCTGCGGTTTTCTCGCTTTGATATCCTCTATCTTTTCTCTGTAAGGCACTACTTCTGTATAGACACCTGATTCTCTCAGTTTACGTGCGATCAACTGTGTATATTGTGACCCGAAGTCGAGTACCAAAATAGGAACTTGTTTCATATTCAATCCAATCCTGTTTAAAATAATTTAAGGGGTAAATCTACCCATTATACGCTACGCTCTACCCGCTTTTTCTGCGATAGCAATCGCACCCTATATGTGGTGTGCACCGATATGAAGCACCTCAAACTGGATATACCAGATAATAATCGAGATGATATATCCCACAAGTACCGTCCAGGCATACTTCATATGAGATACAAAGGTGTAGATACCGTGCATTTTCCCCATCACGCCTACACCTGCGGCAGAACCGAATGAGATCAGGCTCCCTCCGATACCCGCTGTCATCGTCACAAGCATCCATTGAGACTGTGCATCTGTACCCATGTTTGGATCTGCTTTGAGCACCGCTGACATGACCGGTACATTGTCGACCACTGCAGAGAGGAACCCGACACCGATATTGACGACTGTTGCACCAAACTGATCATAAAGTGCTGTAAAATATTCAAGGTATCCCAAGAAGTGCAGCCCGCCGACTGCCGCAAGGATACCAAAGAAGAAGAGCAGTGTATCATTCTCAATCTTGGCGATCCATGAGAAGGCATTGAGCTGGGTCGGCCCCGAGTTTCTGTTGATATAGTAGACATACATCTTCAAGAGTGCCAGACCAAACATCATCCCCCACATTGCCGGGAGGTGAAGCACTTGATGCGAGAGTACTGCCATCGCAATAGTCAAGGCAAAGAGTCCAATAATCGTCTTACCGCCCTCTGCTATTTCAATATACTTCTCTTCAGCATTGAATGGCGGCTCTCCTTCGGGGACAACACGTGACAGAAGATAAGCTGTTACGAACCATCCGACAATCGCTGCGGGGAAGAGAAAGAGAAACTCGGTAAATTCAGCTTTGCCAGCCACCCAAACCATCAATGTTGTGATATCTCCAAAAGGTGACCATGCACCTCCCGCATTGGCAGCGACGACAATGTTGATCGCACCGGGGACAAGAAACTGCTTGTTCATCTTGTCGATCGTCAAGAGTACTGTCGATAAGATCAGTGCCGTTGTCAAGTTGTCGGCAACCGGAGAGATGAAAAATGCCAGCAGTCCGGTCACCCAGAAGAGCTTTTTGTAGGTATAGCCATGGGAGACAAGACGGTAGCGCAAAGCGGAGAATACACCTCTGTCGATCATCGCTTCGATATAGGTCATTGCAACGAGCAGGAAAAAGTAGATCCCGGCAATCTCATAGATCAGGTTTTTGACCTCCTCTTCAAGCGGATGTCCATCGATACCATTGATCGCAAAATAGAGCCCGATCAACATAAAAATACTTGTTCCCGCAAGAAGCGCAGGCTTGGCTTTGTTGATATGGTATTTATCTTCTGCCGCGATAAAGTAATATCCCACAACAAAGACAATCAGTGACAAAAAGCCCACCCATGTCTTTGTTAAATCAAGATGTTCTGTTGTTACGGTATCTCCTGATGCAAATCCGATTGCTGAGAGCATCAGCAGTAATACGAGGTGTTTCATGGTCTCCCTTTAATTTTCTATATAGTGTGAGCCCAAAGACTCTTTGCGTGCCAATGCCGCCTCGACAATGGCCGAAGCGGTATTGAGACGAAGCTGAAGCAACCGCCCTATCTCCTGGTTTTTCATATCGTAGATAAAGTTTTTTGCTTCATGCAAGCCTTCGGTCGTACGGATAATGCCTATATCTTCCCACATAATGTGGCGAAGTTTTTCCTTGTAGATTTTGTCATTTTCCTTGTGCAGAATGTTACCATAATCCTTATCAAATGCAGGTGTTTTGACAGCCTGATGTCCTTTGCCCAGCAGATGATCTACCGCACGCTTGGCAAAAACAACACCCTCAAGCAGGGAGTTGGAGGCAAGACGGTTGGCACCATGCACTCCGGTACGTGCCGCCTCACCGATGACATAGAGACCTTCCATGCCCGGGATGCAGCCGTTGGTATCGCACTTGATACCTCCGTTGGCATAGTGGAATGCAGGAGAGATCGGCACCCTGTCCTGGGGGAAGTGGTATCCCAGTGCCTCAAACGTACGTGTAATGTTAGGGAAACGCTCATGAAACCACTCCGGCTCAAACATCGAAAAATCGAGATATGCCTGCTTGCATGTTTTGCGCTTGTAGTCAAAAATCCCTCTGGCGACGATGTCTCTGCTTGCCAGCTCTCCGCGCTCATCATAGTCAAACAAAAAGCGTCTTCCCTCATCATCGACCACATGAGCGCCCTCACCTCTGAGCGCTTCAGTCAGGAGCAGCTTCCGGGCATAGGGTGTATCGACAAAAACGGTTGGGTGAAACTGCATGAACTCCATGTCGGCAAGCTCGATCCCCTTTTCGACACAGATGCCGTGGATATCTGCCGAAACCGTTCTTGAGTTGGTGTTGTATTGATAGAGCGAACCGATGCCGCCGCTGGCAATGATCACATCATCGGCATAGATCGTCGTCGGCTCGTAATTGACCGTCGCTTTGACCCCGTAGCATCTGCCGTTTTCTATCAGCAGATCATAGACCAAAGTATTTTTTTGTAGTTGGTGTTTGTTTTGCACCATCATAAAGTAGTGCATGTAGCGACCGGTGGCATCCCCTCCTGCATGAACGATACGGGGTACCGAATGGGCAGCCTCTTTGGTATAGAGGATATGCCCCTGCGCATCCGTGTCAAATGACATCCCCCTGGCGATCATATCAGGTGTCGTCACCAGAGATGTCTTGGAGAGGATCTCAACCGCTTTACGGTCATTATGGTAGGCACCCGCAGCCATCGTATCGGCTACATGCAAGGGCACATCTGCTTCATCAAGTGCAGTGACCATCCCGCCTTGTGCGTAAAAGGTGTTGCACTCCCATGGGATATCCTTGCATACTACCAATACCTTTTTGGATGGGGGCAGCTGCATAGCGGCATAGAGCCCAGCAATCCCCGCACCGATAATCAATACATCATATTTTTGCACCTATTTCCTTTGTTCCGCTTTCTTGACATAGACCGGATCGGTCTTGTATCCGCAGCCTGTCAAGATACTACAGCAAACAGATGCTATAATCAACATATGAAAAAAGCGTCTCTTATTTTGTCTCAACTTGGCAACCTTCCCCAATTCAAACTCTTAAAACAGCAGGAGTGCTATAAAAAATATATCTCATTGCTGGGTGCCAAATGGCAAAAAGCGATCGCCTTTGTCTATATCAGAGACAACACACTCTTTATCGCCGTCAGGCATCCAGGCTTCAAAATGGAACTCAATTATAATAGAGATTTATTAA
>WFYB01000081.1 GCA_015490315.1 Sulfurovum sp.
ATAGGCAAGTGTCTTGCCGCTGCCAGTCTGTGCAGATGCCGTTGCGCTCTCACCTTTTCGCAGGATCGGTATCAGCTTTGTCTGGATCGGTGTGGGCTGTTTGTACCCCTGCTTGGCAAGCAGTTCAAGCAACACATCATTGAGTCCCAGCGAAGCAAAAGCCTCTGTGCTATGCCTATTCTCCACGCTAACCCTTTTTAGCTGCTATTTTAGCCAAAAGCGTACCCGGATGCAATAGCTGTACTGGATGCATCATGAATAATTTTCAGTTAATTATGTCATAATCCAAATCTATATCAACAAAAGGAAAATCATGCCGTTAGTCAATTTAACAGAAAAAAACTTTGAAGAGGAAGTAAGCAAATACGATATTGCCGTATTGGATTTCTGGGCACCATGGTGCGGACCGTGCCGTTCATTTGCCCCTATTTTTGAAAAAGTGGCAGGGGAGTATCCCGATATTCTCTTTGGCAAGGTCAATACAGAAGAGGAGCAGGGTCTTGCAGGCTATTTTCAGATCAGCTCTATCCCTACTGTGATCATCCTGCGGGAAAATATCGGCGTATTCCAGCAGCCCGGTATGCTGCCCGAAGAAACCCTCAAGGAAATCATCGAGAAGGTCAAGGATCTCGATATGGAGATGGTACGTCAGGAAGTCGCCAAACAGCAGGCAGAGCAGCAGAACGCCCAGTAGCGTTCCTGCCTCTTACGTCAATTACTATAGATTAATAGAACCCTCTGAATAACCATGCACAGAGGTTTCACGCGATGGCGACAAAGGAGCACTTAACCCATGAAATGGGCTATGCCTCCACTGCTTCGCATTCGCTCCGATAGTTACGGTTCCGAAGCTACAAAGGAGAAGCAGTTCTCCTTTGCTTAACGCTTCTCATGTTTGCGACTGCAGGAGCTATCGCGTGAAACCGACAGTTTTACAATAATCTCAATCCAAATTCAAATCACTGTTTTGGCGTCTACGCTGCAGACGCATCTTGAGTTTGGCAAGTTCGCGCATATCGACATGCGCATCACTTTCATCCACGATCTCCACACCCAGGATCGTCTCGACACAATCCTCAAGTGTGACTATCCCCTCGACCTGATCATACTTGTCAAGGACAAGGAACATATGCTCTTTCTTTTCGATAAAGAGATCCAGTGCCCATGAGACCGGCACCTGTTCATTGATACGGTAGATATCCTTTTCGATATCCTTAATCAATTTGCTGTCATCTTCAAGTGCCTGCTTGAAAAGCTGCTTGGTCAGAACCATCCCGGTGACGTTATCGATCGTGCCCTCATAGACAGGGATACGGGAGTATTTGAAGATATCAGGTTCATTCTTGATGACATCCTGGATCGTACGGTTATGCTCCAATGCAAAGACCACACTGCGTGGTGTGAGGATATCATGCACCTTGATATCATCAAGTTTCAAGATATTTTCGATGATATCCGACTCCTGCTCATCCAGCACCCCTTCATCTTCACTCAGCAGTGCACTCTCCAAGAGCTCTTCTTTACTGAGGCTGTGCCCCTCATCACCCTTTTTGATGCGATTCGTCACAAAAAGCGTCAGAAGGATAATCGGATAGGTCAACCAGATAAAGAAGCGGATCAAATATGCTGCGATGGGGGCGAGCTGTTTCCAGTAGGTTGCACCGATCGTCTTGGGGATGATCTCTCCAAAAAAGAGGATCGCAAAAGTCAAAACTGCCGAAACCCAAAAGAGTGCTCCCGAACCAAATACCCTCTCTGCCTGCGCACCTACCGCTGCCGCACCAACGGTGTTGGCAACGGTATTGAGGATCAGGATCGAAGCGATCGACTTGTTGATGTTCTTTTTGTGCTGCTTGAGCAGTGCACCTGCTTTTGGTTTTTCTCTCTCAAGTACCGAAATAAACGGCATCGTCACAGAGAGCAATACCGATTCAAGCACCGAACAGACAAAGGAGACAATCACTGCCCCCAAAAAATATATCACCAGTAAATCCATAGTGTTACATCATCCTTTTTTAAAGTAATATAATGGTCGCCAGACCCAAAAATGCAAAAAATCCGACGATATCGGTCACGGTAGTCAAGATTACCGTACTGCCGATCGCAGGATCTATACCGAACTTCTTGAGTACAAGAGGGATCACCGATCCGAAAAAACCTGCACTGAGCAGATTGATGATCATCGCCAGCGCGATCACCACACCCAGCATCCCTTTATCAAACCATATTGATGCAATAATCCCTATGATTATAGCGAAAAGCATACCATTTGCAAGTGAGAGAAGCACCTCTTTCTTGATCGTCCTGAAAGCATCATGCTTTGCGATCTCCCCGAGTGCAAGCTGTCGTACAACGACAGTCAGTGACTGTGTACCGGCATTGCCTCCCATGGAGGCGACGATAGGCATCAGTACCGCCAACGCAACATAGCTCTGAAGGGTACTCTCAAAGAGCCCGATCACCAATGAGGCGGCAATCGCTGTGAGCAGGTTGATCCCCAGCCAAATCGCACGTGCCTTTCCCGCCTTGATCAGGTCATCATCCTCTTCCGCCTCGTCACTGACTCCAGCCAGATGGTACATCTGATCGGTTGCCTGCTCGCTGATAATATCGTAGATATCATCCGAAGTAATACGCCCCAAAAGTACACCCTGCTCATTGACCACAGGGATCGATGAGAGATCATACTCCTGGAAACGTTTGACCACATCCTCGATTGGCTCATGGTCATAAGCTACGATCGGCTTGTACGCCTCTTCATCCTGTGCGATGTTTTCACCGATAGTCTTGTCAAAATCAAAGGTGAGCAGACTATCGAGTCCTACACCGTATTTCAACCTGTTCTGATCATCGACAACAAAGAGGTAGTTGACATTCTCAAGTTCGCCTGTACGGCGCAGCTTGGCAAACTCTTCGATGACATCTCGCACTTTCTGATCGAGCTTGGCGGTATAGACCTCCACCTGCATGTAGGCACCCGCCTCATCGTCATCATACTGACGAAGCTGCTTAATATCCTCTTGATCTTCTTTGTCCAGTTTCTTGAAGACTTCCTGTGCGATATGCTCATCGAGCTCTTCAAGCTCTTCGATGAACTCTTTCTGGTCATCTGACTCAAGCTCAGCGACAGACTCGGCAAGCTCTTCGGGTGTGAAAGATTCGACAACATCATCAAAGTAGCGATCCGGAAGCTCCAGCGCTACATCCGCGACAAGATCTTTCGGGATCGACTTGACCGCTTCCTGAAAGCTCTTGTCATCCAGATCCTTGAGGATATTGGCGATCTCTGAGGGATGCAGTTCATCATGTGGATGCGATTGAATATATTCGTTTAATTTATCCATAGTATCCCCCTTGATAAAAATTTTTGGAATTATACTGGATTTCAGAAGAGAATGAAAGAAAAAATTATAATTCGTATAAAAAAAGAGAAAAAATCTCTTTTTTTATACAGATCAACTACTGTTGCTGATCGGGGAGATCACACTTTTTGGTGATCAGACAAAGCGGACAGAAGTTCGCCAATCCTGCAATAAGTGGGATAATCCCCAGATAAAACCACTTGATCCCCGTCACCACACCTGCGATGATCAAAGCGATACCGATCACGATCCTAAAGACTCTACAGAAACTTCTGA
>WFYB01000082.1 GCA_015490315.1 Sulfurovum sp.
AGCACCCAGTGAAGATAGGCTCAAAGCTGCCTACACGCTGCTCGATACGATGCACATGGCAGAAAACTACAACCGCATGACCAAGCAGATCACCGATATGCAGGTCGCTCAGGCACCGCAGCTTGCAGCGATTCGAGATACGATTCAGAGTTTCTTTGACAAATATATGGGCTGGGATGCGATCAAAAAAGATATCGCAGCACTCTATGCCAAAAACTACAGCAAAGAGGAGCTTGAAAAGATGAATGGCTTCTTCTCCTCAGATGTAGGGCAAAAATATATTGCACTTACGCCAAAGATTGCTGCAGCAAGCGCCCAGATAGGACAGAGCAAACTGCAAGGACACATGGGTGAGCTGCGCAAAATGATCGATGACAAACTTGCTGCTCTCAAAAAAAAGAAAAAATAACACCTATCTGACCGACAGAGTATCGCCTGCAAGGTAATACTCCGGTCACACACTTTATCTATACTTATCAAAAGGCTAAACCTGTCGTGAGGCGGGGGCAGAAAACCATGGGTCTTGATGACAATCTCAAGATCGCCAGGTTGCAGGAAATATCACAGGATGTAAGTTTGATACATCCTTCATGCTCTCCTCTTTTTCTGTTTGGCCACATTTACCGACAAAGGAATCTTTCATGCATACAAAGCAATTCACACGTATATTGTCCCATTGGCTGCTTCTCTTCTCTGTGCTGCTCCTCTTGACCAACTGTGGAGGCGGAGGCAGTGGTAATACCGCTGTCACAACCGGCACAACCGGCTCTACAGGAAATGATGAATTTTCCCAAAGTGAGTATAAAGGGTTGACCTTTTATTACAAAAGCATGCCCGCATCAAACTACCGCCTGCAGCAGCTCAGCGATGCCACATTCAATGCACTTACTCCTGACGAGAAGGAACGTGTTGCGGACAAACTGCTCAGTACACTCTTCTTTGGCTACCCCTATACGCTACTCAAGAGCAAAATAGACTCCGGTACCTTCATCGGCGATATCAGGACTGGACTTAACGAAGAGCGTACAGATAAGGCATGGCTCGAGAACTATATCATCGACGGCGATATCTTCCGTCAGACCGATTACAACGAGCAGCCTGCCGTAAATATACTCGCACGTTTCTATGCGATGAAAGAGCTCGACAGCTACTTCATGCAAAACTGGGTTGCCTATATCCTAACGCAGACCATCATGTTCTCTCCGGCGTATGAACTCGAATCGACCCATACCCCAAATATCGCACGTGTCTATAACAGACTGGTAACGATGCTTGGTGTCGACAGCGGTATGCGCTATATCACCTATGTGCATATGATGAGCGAAGACAACTGGAGACGCTTTAGGAGTCCGGAGGACAACGGCAGGGAGATGCTCGAGATCTTCACCCTCGACGGTGATGATAGCCATGTGCCTATCGCAGCCAAAGCCCTGCAAAACTGGAAACTTGACCGGGACAGTGATACCCTCGTCGTCAGCCTCAACCAAAACCAAGAGCCGCTGCAGCTCTTTGGGATGACCGTTTACAACGGAGATGACTTCTACAGAGAACTTGTAAAATCCTCTGCCTTTACCAAAGGGGTTACCAAAAGACTGGTCGACTTCTTCTTCCCGAAAATGTCAGCAACAAAACGCAATAAGATCATCCAGAGTATTGTCAGCAGCAAGCCTGAAACCTGGCAGGATATCCTTCTGCAGATCGTCTTTTCCGAGGAGTATCTCCTGCATAACGAACGCCCAAAAAGTGCAGAGGAGCTCTTCTTTTCACTGGCAAAAAAGACAGAGTTCAAACATCGTATCGGCACATTCCATGAATTCAAAGATGCCCTTGAAGCGATGCACCAGGCAACGATGAAATACAAACTCGGCAAAATCAAACGCGTACCGCTTGATACACTCTCTTTTGCCAATTATCACAAATATATCCGCGAACGTGTACTGCTGCGAAAATCCAATCCGGAGAAGATAGATACTTATGATGCATGGGACAGACAAGGATGGGATGAACACTTCCTTGACAATAGCAATTTTGATTTTGATGAGACAGACGGCATCAAGAGTCTTGAGTCACTGATACAGTATCTCTTCCATGCGACCATAGGGCGTGATGCCGATGCTGATGAGCTTGCCCTGTTTAAAAATCATATGCTAAGAGACGAAAGCGACACCAATACCACCAAGGTACTTGATTATCCATTTGACTTGCTTTATACCAACAGTGATCCGGATAAGCAGCATAAGCGCAGAGAGGCCAGAAAGAGAGATATCGCCATTATCGTACTGGACTATATCTCCAGACTTGCAGAAACATATACACAAAGCGAGGTAAACTAACCATGAAAAGAAGATCATTTATCAAACTGTCACTTGCAGCGGGAGCCGCTGTTTTGATGCCGGAGTTCACCTATGCCAAAGATCTTGATCTTGGGCAAATCACCTTCTCAGAAGCGATCAATCAAAACAATCAGGCACAGACAATCATCATCTTCCTCTATGGAGGTGCCAGCCAGCTTGGGGGCAACCTGACCAATATCGATGAGATTAAAAAGGCATCACAAAGCAATTATGATCAATATTTTGACAGTATCACCCAAACAAACAGCGGCTGCTGGAAAGAGGCAGGAGGAGAGTATATGGAGAGCCTGATTGCCAATGGGGATATGACACTCTTTCGATGCTGCTACTCCAAAGTACGTGAAGAGAACGACAACAAAGCGCATGCACTCTGTACTGCTCAGAACCAAAAAGGCACATTTGAAGATAACAGCGCAGGGATACTCACCAATCTTGCACGTATCCTCGAAGCACACAACGTGGTGGATGAGAATGCGCTCATGCCGTTTATCACACTTGAAGGCGAATCCAAATTCTACACCGAAGACAATCTGCCCGTAAGCAGTTTCCTCAAACCTGTCGGCATTACTGAAGACCTTGACAATCCCTACAGCCGCTATGAACGAGACTGGCGCTACTACAATGCGCAAGAGAGGGAGATCCCTGACTATAATGACCAAACCAACGGTTTTGATGCATCTCTCCATGAAAAGCTGGACACACTTGCCCAATCGCACAATAAAGAGGGCAAGATCAAAAATGCTTTTGCCAGACGTAAATCACTGAGCAGCTTCATCGATACGATTGCTTCATCACCCACACCGGATCTGGGCAGCGATGCCTACCCGCAAAACAACCGCTTTGCCCAAAAAGTAGAAACCGCTGTCAAAATCCTCAGCAAAAACCCTGATACCAAAGTCGTTACCATCGGTACAGGAGGTCTTGGAGGCTGGGATGATCACAGTGAAGCACGTGATTATGTATCAAGAATGGAGAGCCTTTTTGCTACACTCAAGTCTGCTGTAGCACACATCAAAGCAGAAGGCAAGATCGATCAGATCAATATCATGGTCTTTGGAGAGTTTGGACGTAATGTCAATCTCAACAGTGCACAAGGCTGGGATCATGGAAACCTGCAAAACCTCTATGTACTCGGAGGCAAGGGGTACTTCAACCACAAAGGTGTCGTCGGGGAAACAGTGTTGGAAAATACCGGTGAGGTCAACAGACTCTATCTCAAACCAAAATCTGGAAGCTACTGGTTTGAGCCGCTAAGTATCGCTGCGACACTCTACAAAATATACGGGATAGAGAACCCCGAAACACTAACCGATAACTATGGTGTGATCACACCGCTCTTTAGCTGATCAGATCTTCACTCTCGCCTCTAACGCACGCGAGAGTGACATCACATCGATATTTTCCAGCTCAACACCGGTCGGTACACCCTGTGCGATCTTGGTAAAGACGATATCAAGCCCCTTAAGTTTCTCTTCGATATAGAGGATCATCGTATCTGTCGCAATACTCGGAGGAAAAGCAAAAATGATCTCTTCTACCCCCTCTACCGCATACAGCAGATGCGACTCATCCATGTCCTGCACTTCGCTGATGACATAGTAGACCCCGTCAAACTGCCCGCTCTCTTCGATCGTAAGGATATCTTTGGCACTCTGAACGATACAGAGCTTGGTAGTGTCTCTGTAGGGATCTGAGCAGATCGTACAGAGCTCATCTTCGCTCATATTGTGGCATTTGCTGCATTTTTGGATGGCATTGACCCCTACTTCAAGCGCATGCGCCAGTTTCATCGCCGCAAAACCGTCCTCCATCACCGCATGATAGGCAAGCCGTATCGCTGTCTTTTTACCGATAGATGGCAGTGCACCAAACGCCTCGACAAGATTTTCAAAGGCTTCAATTTTATGTTGTTTCATCTCAAATTACCATATAGTGGTGCTATCAATCACTCTTCACGCTTCACTACTCACTCCTCACTAAAGCGCATCGTGCTTTTCATAGTCCACTACTTTGGAGTACTCCACCACCTCTTTGATGAAGTCGACCACCTTGAGATGCTCCGGATGCACAGCATATGCCTCCAGCCCCTCCTTGCTTGCGAATGTCGTGATGATACTCATATCCATCGCCCGCTCCTCTTTGGAGAAGTTGAGTCCCACATCGATACTGCGCAGGCTGGGCACAGCACCCATCAGCTCTTCAAGCATCTGTTTTGCCTGGATCATATTGGGCTGTTTGTTCTCCTCTTTGAACTTGAATAATACGATATGTACAACCATAGAGATACCCCTGAAAATCATTTTTGTGATTATATCCAAATTATGGTAGAATTCGCCCCAAATGATTGCCTTGGAAAGAGGCAAGCC
>WFYB01000083.1 GCA_015490315.1 Sulfurovum sp.
CCGGATTTTTCTTTGTGCAAGATATCCTTCACCCCCTGCATCGCTTCTGCTGCTTCTCTTAGCAGTTTGATACGCGGTCCATCGTAGAGATTGCTGCAAAGCTCGGCACGCAGTCCCTCATCCTCGCCAAGTGCCCACGCGATGCCATGCAGTGCACTATCCGAGCCTCTCTTGGCGATGGGGTTAAGTCTGCCAAGGCAGCCAAGTAGACGCAAAGGCAATCCGGCGGTTCCGGGCAGCAGGTTGGCGGTGATCTGGGCAAACGCCTCGTCGATCTTGACAAAGGCTTCGTTGACGCTCACCTCCAAGAGCCTCTCGTGTGCCTTGAGACTCCCCTCAACTTCAAAGCGTTTGAGCGCAGAGGTGATCAGATACATCTGTGCCAGTATGTCCCCAAAGCGTCCCGAGATCGATTCGCGCCGTTTGAGCGAGGCACCCATCAATCCCAGTGCCGCATCGCCCAAAAAGGCGAATCTCGCAGATGCCCATGCAAGCTTCTGTTCATAGCGTCTGCTTGTACCCCGGCTGTGCGCAGGATGCAGATAGCCGCGGCTGAGCCCCAGCACCAGTGCCCGTGCGCCGTTGCGTACCACATGCCCGATATGCGCAAAGAGCAGCCTGTCAAATGTTGCGACATCCCGCTGTTCAAGTGCTTCGATCTGCGCATAGGCATAGGGGTGGCAGCGGATGAGCCCCTGACCGAACATGATGAGCGTACGGGTCATGATATTGGCACCCTCTACCGTGATCGCTATGGGCGCACCAAAATAAGGGTGTGCCAGAAGGTTTCGCGGTCCGCGGATGATCGCCGCACCCCCTTGGATGTCCATCGCATCGAGGATATTGGCACGGAAGATCTCTGTGGCTTCATACTTCATGATGGCGTTAGCCACTGCGGGTTTGGCACCGCTGTTGATCGCCCCAAGGGTAAAGGTCTTGGCGGCATCGAGCATGTAGGTGCGTGCCCCTATGCGCCCGAGCACTTCGGCGATGCCTTCAAACTTGGCGATACTCAGCCCAAACTGATAGCGCACCACCGCATAGGTCGATGCCACATAGCTTGCCAGTTTGCTCCCACCCGTAGAGGTGCTTGGCAGCGAGATGCCCCGACCGACAGCGAGTGATTCCATCAGCATGCGCCACCCCTCGCCCAGTCCCGCTTCACCGCCGATGACATCTTCGATGGAGATGATGACATCTTTGCCAAACAGCGGCGCATTGACAAAGGGCACACCAAGCGGATCATGCCGTCTGCTCTGGTCAACTCCTGGCGTCTTGGCATCAACCAGCGCACAGGTGATGCCGATCTCTTTGCCTTTGCCAAGGAGGTTTTGCGGATCTTTGAGCACAAATGCCAATCCGATGAACGTGGCGATCGCAGAGAGGGTGATGTAGCGTTTCTCAAAGTTGAGCCGTATCTTTATCTCGCCGTTCTCATCTTTGAAGAGCACCCCATCGGAGCGTATCGAAGCGGCATCTGAGCCTGCCTCGGGTTCGGTCAGGGCAAAACAGGGGATCTCCCGTCCGTCGGCAAGTCTGGGGAGGTAGTACTCCTGCTGTTTGGGGGTGCCGTAGTGCAGCAGCAGTTCGGCAGGTCCCAGGGAGTTTGGCACCATCACGGTGATAGCAAGTACTTGAGAGTGCGTCGCCAGCTTCTCGATGACACAGGAGTGCCCATAGGCAGAGAAGCCAAGCCCGCCGTACTCCTCGGGGATGATCATCCCAAAAAAACGCTTCTGCTTGAGATATGCCCATACCGCTTCGGGAAGATTACGATCCTGAAAAACCTCCCAGTCAGAGGTCATGGCACACACCTCTTCCACCTCATTTTCAAGAAATGCCTGCTCTTTGGGGGTGAGACTCGGGTAAGGATGAGAGAATATCTTGGCAAAATCGGGCTTGCCCGAAAAGAGCTCCCCCTCTATCCAGACATCGCCTGCACGCAGAGCGGTCTTTTCGGTCTCGGAGATCTTTGGCAGCAGTCCGTTTGTCTCGATGAGATGAAACAGCGGCTGCGTAACAAGCTCTTGGCGTATCTGAGGCACAAGAAAGAGTAACCCCAACAGTATCAGCGGTATCCACCACCACACCGAAGCGCCCACCGCCGCCAGCCCCACTGCCGCAGCGGCAAACCATGCCCACAACGGCGCAGCGAAATATGCTAACGCCAACGCTATAACGATCCAAAGTGCCCAAACCATGATGCACCTCCTTTTCTTATCTATACTATCCTTTAGGATGTGGAGTGCGTGTGCAAGATCAATAAAATCTTTTATCCTTTTGTGCCATCTTCATCAGCAGATCCGACGGTGCAAAGCGTATGCCGTGCACCGCCTCCAGCGCTTTGAGGCGCTCTACCACATTGCCGATGCCAAGGCTCTCTGCATAGCGCAGCAGACCGCCTCTAAAGGCAGGAAAGCCCGTACCCAATACCATCGCCATATCAAGATACGCTGCATTTTTCACCACGCCCTCTTCGAGGCATCGCGAAGCTTCATTGATCATGATCAGCATCGTACGCGCGATGATCTCTTGCTCTGCTATCTCTTTGCTTTCAGATTGAAACGAGGCAAGTTCAGGGTTGGGACTTTTGTTTTTACCTTGGTGCAGGTAGAAGCCTTTGTGGCTCTTTTTGCCCAGCCAGCCCTTCGTGACAAGCTGCTCGATGATCTGTGCTTTGGGCATACGCTCACCGTAAGCCTCTTCCAAAATACCCGAGACCTCCTTGCCGATGTCTATGCCTACCTCATCGGCAAGGGTAAATGGACCCATCGGCATCCCAAACTGCTCCAGCACATGATCAATCTGCACGACAGATGCTCCCTCTTCAAAAAGCCGTGCCGCTTCATTGAGATAGGGCAGCAAGATACGGTTGACCAAAAATCCGGGGCTCTCGCCTACCTTGATGGGGGTTTTGCCAAGCCGCTTGGCAAGTGCCATGACTGTAGCGACGGTCTCATCACTTGTCTTCTCGGAGGCGATCACCTCTATCAGCGGCATTTTGGGTACGGGATTGAAAAAGTGCATCCCTACAAAGCGTTCGGGATGGCGCGTCTCTTTGGTCAGCGCGGTAATCGAGAGCGAAGAGGTGTTAGTCGCGATGATCGCATCGGGCGACATGTTTGCTTCAAGCTCGGCAAAGACGCTCTGCTTGACCTTGGCATTTTCACTCACCGCCTCGATCGCCATATCAGCTTTGGCAAGCCCCTCGGTGCCTGTCGTATACGTGATGCGATCCATCTTCAGCCCGATCTCGCGCGGTATCAGTCTGCCGCGTCTTTTGATCGCTTCGTAGTTTTTCATCATCTTGGCATAGGCTTTGGCGATGCTCTCCATACTGCGTGCTTTGAGGCGTACGGCGATATCTTTGTAGCTGAGTATCCATGCGATACCCGAGCCCATTGTACCCACCCCGACAACTGTTACACACTTGATATCTCTTGGTTTTGCTTTGGCAAAGTGCTCTTTTTTGAGCTTTTCGGAGGTAAAGAAGAGTCCGATGAGATTTTTGGAGATCTCGCTTACAGAGAGCGGTACAAAGGCATCAAGCTCCACTTCCAACCCCTCTTTCAAGCCAAGCGGCAATGTACGTTCTATCACCTCTACTGCCTTCAGCGGTGCGGGGTAGTGTCCGCCCGTCTTTTTGATGATCTCTCTTTTTGCCAAAGTGGCGATGAGTTTGCGTACGGGTGGGAGTTTCTCATACCACTTGATACCCTCTCTTTGCTCGGTGGGTGCCTTGGCACGTTTATTTGATAGCACCTCTTCGACAAAGGCATCGCGCTTGAAGCCAAGATACCCTGAAGGCACGGAGGCATCAACCAGCCCCAATTTAAGTGCCTTGTCACCCTTGAGGCGCTTGGAGGCTGTGATGAGCTCAATAGCTTTGGCGTAGCCCACCAGATAGGGCAGCCGCTGCGTGCCGCCAAGCCCGGGAATGATCCCCAGCGTCACTTCGGGCAGTCCCAGCCTTGCGTCATTGTCATTGGAGACGATGCGGTAGTCGCACGCCATCGCAAGCTCCAGTCCGCCACCAAGACACGCACCGTTTATGACGGCGATCGTCACACACGGCAGCGCAGCAAGGGTGTTGAAGATCGCTTGACCGTGCGCAAGGTGCTCGCGTATCTGCGTCTCATCCTCAAAGCGCTCGATCTCATGGATATCCACACCGGCGATGAAGATGCCCTCTTTGGCACTCTCTATAATCAGCACCTTGATCTCGGGAGTCTCGGCGATATGCTTGAGATGCCCTTCCAACTCCTCCAGCGCGGCAAACGAGAGTACATTGATCCTCTTGCGCGGTGTATTGAAAAGAAGTGTCGCCACGCCTCTATCGTCTATCTCCAGTCTAAAATAGTCTCTCTGTTTCATCATTGCACCTCCAAAAGCAGCGATGCGCCCTGCCCGCCGCCGATACAGAGCGAAGCAAGCCCGCGCTGCAGACCGCGCTGCCTCAGCTCATGCAGCACCGTGATCACCAGCCGTGTGCCGGTCATCCCCACAGGATGCCCCAGTGCCACTGCACCGCCGTTGACATTCAAGATCTCAGGATCGATCGCCCCGACCGCTTTGCTTTGTCCAAAATGTGTCTTGGCAAAGGTTTTGGAGCCAAAGGCTTTTTCACAGGCGATCACCTGTGCGGCAAAGGCTTCGTTGATCTCGATGATCTCAATATCTTTCATGCTCAGCCCCGTCTTTTCAAAGAGTGCATGGGTCGAAAAGACAGGTCCAAGCCCCATCCGTCTGGGGTCAAGCCCCGCATAGGCAAAGTCACACAGATATCCAAGCGGCTCAAGTCCTCGCGCCTTCGCCTCCGATTCTCCCATCAGTACAACCGCCGCAGCCGCATCGGTGATCTGCGAAGAGTTTCCCGCAGTGACCGTACCGTTTTTGCGGTCAAAGAAGGGCTTGAGGCGTGCAAGCTGCTCCATGCTCAGATCTTCTCGAATACCGTCATCGTAGTCAAGGTAGCGCCCCTCATGGTCATCATAGACCACCGCCATACTCTCCTTGGCAAAGCGTCCACTCTCTTTGGCAGCCGCTGCCTTGCGATGGCTCTCCAGTGCGAAGCGATCCTGCGCCTCACGACTGATGCCAAAATCCTGCGCGAGCACCTCCGCTGTCGATCCCATCAACAGCCCGCTTACCGGATCGGTCAGCCCCGACATGAGCCCCACAATCGGCTTGAGGTAGGCGGGTCTAAACCCAAGCAGAGTGCGCAGCTTGTCCAACGCGCTTTTGGAGCGCGAAAGCTTGGTAAAGAGCGAGGTCATTTTCTCACTGTAAACCAGCGGGATGTTCGACATCGATTCGACACCGCCGCAGAGATAGATGCTACCCTCACCGGCATGGATGCGTGATGCGGCGGTGGTGATCGACTCCATCCCCGATGCACAGTTGCGGTGCACTGTCAGCGCCGGGGTTGCCTGCGGAAATCCTGCTCTTAGTGCAATCACTCTGGCAATATTTGCCGCATGGATAGGCTGTGCGACATTGCCGAGGATCACCTCATCGATCTCCTCGTACGCCACAGGTGAGCGCATCATCAGTTCACGCACCAGTATAGCACCAAGCTGATCGGCTTGCAGTCGTACAAACTTGCCGCCTGCCTTTGCCATAGGGGTACGCAGTCCTGTGACGATCGCAATACGTTCCGTTTTTTTAGATTTTCTACTCATAGGTGATCCTTGTACATCTCTTCAATCAGGTCGGCATAGCGTGATGCGACCGCCTCTTTGGCAAGTTTGTGCGAAGGGGTCAGTGTCCCCTCTTCAATCGTGGGTGTTTTGTCGATGATGCGAAAGTCGCGTATGCGCTCCCAGTGATTGAGCCCTCTATTAAGGTTCTTAATCAAACGCTGTGTCATTCGGTGCAGCAGCCCCGAGTCAAGCACTTTTCTCGGCGTGCTTTTGTGCTTGGTTGCCAAGGCTCCGAGAAAATCATGATCGACAAAGAGCAGTGCCGTTACAAAGGGCTTGCCATGCCCGATCAGCATCGCATGCTCAAACCATCCCCGCTCCAAGAGCTTCTGCTCGATATGCACCGATGAGACATACTCTCCGGTCGAGGTCTTGAAGAGCTCTTTTTTACGTCCGGTGATCGTGATGTAGCCCGCTTCATCTATCTTGGCAAGATCGCCTGTGTGCAGCCATCCTTCCGCATCGATCGCCTCTTTGGTCGCTTCTGGATTATTGTGATAGCCGCGCATGATATTATCCCCTCTGGCAAGCAGCTCTCCCTCCTCGGAGAGCTTTACCTCTACTCCGGGGAAGGCTTTGCCGCAGGTGCCAATCTTGTTGGCTTCGGGGGTATTTGCACAGATGACAGGGGAGGACTCGGTCAGCCCATAGCCCTGATAGAGCCCGATACCGATATTGAGATAGAAACGGTAGAGCATATCTGAGAGCGCCGCGCCGCCGCTGATCATCATCCGCATACGGCTGCCAAGTGCCGTGCGCAGTTTGCTATAGACGAGTCGATCAAGCAGTTTGTCAAAGAGATTTGGCGCGGTTGCGGGGTCTTTGGTTGTTGCACGCCAAAATGCCGCTCTGACGATAAGCTGCTTTGGCAAAGAGCCCTCCAGTGCCTTGCGCTTCATCTTGAAAAAGACCTTCTCCAGTAGTCTTGGCACCACCGTCATCACCGTAGGATTAACATCCTTGAGCCGCTCTCCTGCCTTCTTGACATCATCGGCAAAGTAGACCTCAAGCTCCTGCGAGAGATAAAAGTGCATCACCATCCGCTCAAAGATGTGCGCCAGCGGCAGCAATGAAAAAGCGACATCCTTCTCTTTGTCAAAGTGGTAATTCTGTTCGGTGGCGTGTATCTGAGAGATCAGGTTGCGGTGTGTCAGCTCCACCCCCTTGGGGAGTCCGGAGGTACCGGAAGTGTAGACGATGGTTGCCAGATCATCGGCATCGATCTTTTCAAGCAGTGATGCAAAACGCTCCGGATCACTGCGGTCAACCTCCCTGCCCTCATAGACCATACTCTCAAAACCGTGCGAAGGATGGGAAGGGTGATGGACATACCGGATATCCACCCCCGATTTGGCACGGCGGATCAGATCGGCATGCCCCTCATCAGAGACAAATACGGTTTGGATATCGGCATCTTTGAGTTCAAAGGCAAGATTCTTTTCGGAGATATTGGTAAAAAGAGGAACTGTCACCGCCCCGGAGAGCATCAGCGCATAATCGAGCATCAGCCACTGAGGGGAAGGCTCGATCGCGATCGCAACCTGCCTGCCGCCATACCCCTCCTTCTCAAAAGCAAGGGCAAGGTGACGGACAGTTTGAAGAAAATCTTTTTTTGAAACGGTATGCCAAGTATCCTCTTCTCTGCTATGCAGGAAATGTGTCTTGGACTGGGTGGATACCAAAAGGGCATAGAGTTCGCCAAAATGGCTGAAGTTTCTGTCCATCGCATCCTCCTTTTGGATGGTCTGCTATGGACAAGTATAGAGGATTGGTGTGTAATTTGGGTGCACCCAGATCTTGGAACCGGATGCCTAACAGTAACCCAAAAGCATCCCCTCTTTGATCTGCTCTGCGGTCTCTTCGCCGACAAGTTTTCTGACGATCGCCAGTCCAAAGCAGGCTGCTGTACCGGGTCCTTGTGATGTCATGACGTTGCCGTCCTCTACCACTTTCTCATCGCTCACGTAACCGGGTGCATCGATCTCCTCTACCGCACCGGGATAGGCAGTATAGCGAGCACTGAGCACTCCGGCTTTTTTGAGTGCGTAGGGTGCAGCACACATCGCACCTACCATCTTCTTGGCTTTGAACTCACGCAGTAGCTCCTGCACACGTGCATTCTCCGCCAGCGCATAGGTACCGCCCCAGCCTCCGGGCAGTACCATCATATCAAAATCATCGACAATGACATTGTTGATAGAGGTATCCGCTTTGATCGTGATGCCGTTGGCACCTGTCACCAGATCACCGTGCATCTCATCTTCGATATATGCCAGACGTACATCGATCCCGCCGCGACGCATCACATCGGTCAATGCTACTGCTTCCAACTCCTCAAAACCCGGAGCCAAAGGTAAAAGTACACTTGCCATAGTAACCTCCTTTATATATAAACAATCAAATACTCTGCATAATAGACAATCAAGGTTTCATTCGATGGCGA